>CBIGQT010000375.1:0-3839 GCA_966191655.1 uncultured Ginsengibacter sp. | reverse complement strand
AAAAACCAAACAAATATTAAATGAATTACTAAACGCAGATGAACGGATTTTAAAAAATCCTCAACCCGTAATATTATTTGATAACTTCAATAGCAGTTCTATTGATATTAAACTGTTTTATTGGGTTTTTCATTTTAGTGAGCATTTAAAAACCAAAAGTGATTTAATAGCAGCAATTAATAATGCTTTCAAAGAAAATGAAATTATAATCCCTTTTCCACAACAGGACGTTTATCTACATAATGCTGCAGGTAAAGATGTAAATGAGATAGATAAAGGATGAGAGTAATTAGTAAAAAATATAGTATTCCACACAATTTGCTATTGCTCAAGAAAAAATGCCCATTTAAAAAGTAACCACTACTATCGTACAATATAAAAGGAATGCTTCTTCAACTGGTTCACAAAAAATTTTCCAAAAAAAATTTGCGCAAGTAAATACTTGCATATATATTTGTGCAAGCAAGTACTTGCATAAATAATAAAAATGGAAATAAGAAGAGATGTGTTCCAGGCAATAGCAGATCCTACCAGAAGGCAAATTATCGGGATGATTGCTGACAAATCTTTAAACCTGAATGCCATTGCCGGAAATTTTGATATGAGCCGCCAGGCAATATCGCTGCATATTAAAATACTTACCGAGTGCGGGCTCATTACTATAACTCAACAGGGAAGAGAACGGTATTGCGAAGCAAAATTAGATAAGCTAAATGAAGTCTCCATTTGGGTTGAACAATACCGTAAGAGTTGGGAAAGTAAACTCGATAGCCTCGAATTATATCTAAATAAACTTCAAAAAAATAAAAAACATGGAAGAAAAAAATAAGACCGAAGATCGTGAATTAATTATATCACGATTGCTCAATGCACCCGTCAATTTGGTATGGGAAGTATGGACAAATGCGGAACACATCAAAAACTGGTGGGGGCCTAACGGATTTACCAATACGATCCACACGATGGATTTAAAAAAAGATGGTGAATGGAATTTAATTATGCATGGGCCCGACGGAACCGATTATAAAAACAAAAGCGTTTTTAAAGAAATTGTAAAACATAAGAAAATAGTTTATGAACATGTAAGCGGACCAAGGTTTTTAGCAACAATAGAATTTGAACCGCAGGGAGAAAAAACATTTTTAAAATGGCACATGCTTTTTCAATCAAAAGAAGAATTTATACAAACCGTAAAAACATTTAAAGCTGATGAAGGCCTGAAACAAAATATTGATAAACTTGGTCATTATTTACAAACGCAAATAAATATCCGCAAACAACTAAAAACAAATAACATGGCAAGAGTAAGCACCTATTTAAATTTTCCCGGTAATACGGAAGAAGCATTTAATTTTTATAAGACGGTATTTAAGAGTGAATTTGCCGGTGGCGGAATTCAAAGGTTTGGAGATATCCCCGCTCCCGAAGGAATGCCGCCATTAAGTGAGGCGGATAAAAAATTGATTATACATGTTGAATTGCCCATTATTGGCGGTCACATTTTAATGGCAACTGACGCAGCGGAAAGCATGGGTTTTAAAGTAGAACCTGGCAACAACATTCATATTAATCTTGAACCGGAAACCAGGGAAGAAACAAAGCGATTGTATGATTCACTTTCAAAGGATGGAAAAATAACCATGGAATTACAGGATATGTTTTGGGGTGCCTACTTTGGAAGTTGTACAGATAAGTATGGCATCAACTGGATGTTTAATTGTGTAGAAAAAGGAAACTAATAAAAAATCATTTTTAAATTTGATAAGAAAAAATAAAATGAAAAAGTCAAAATTATTTTATTGGATTATCACCGGCTTGTTTTCTGCGTTTATGCTATTTTCTGCAGTTCCGGATTTGATAAGCACTGCTGATGCAATTAAATTCATGAATCATTTGGGCTATCCAAATTACATCATACCATTTCTCGGCTTTGCAAAAATTCTCGGAATAATTGCGATACTTATTCCAGGTTTTACAGGAATAAAAGAATGGGCTTATGCAGGATTATTTTTTGATTTAGCAGGAGCTACTTATTCCATTATTGCAACAGATGGTTTTCAACCTTCAGTATTGGTGATGGTGCTCCCAATAGTATTTTTATTTCTTTCTTATTATTTGTGGCGCAGGAAAATGGGAGTAGTTTAAATTCGCATGGAAAACTCCCCAGGACAATATGTCCTTCAAAACAAATTCATCTAATTGCTATTTTGCAGGGATGCTAAACCGCGTACATCATATTTCAATCATTTGCTCTGACTATAAAAAATCAAAAGCTTTTTATACAGAGATTTTAGGCTTTGAAATCGTGAGAGAAATTTATAGAAAAGAAAGACAATCTTATAAATTAGACCTCGCTTTAAACGGAGTATATGTTATTGAACTATTTTCATTTCCCCCCCCACCTCCAAGGCTATCAAGGCCGGAAGGAACAGGATTACGACATATTGCTTTTGAAACAGATGATCTTGAAATTGTAATTGAAAAATTAAATCAGCATGAAGTTACCTGTGAGCCAATCCGGGTAGATAAGACGACCAACAAACGTTTTACATTTTTTCCCGACCCGGATGATTTGCCTATTGAGTTGTATGAAAAATAATATTCTTTAATTTCTTTAATTGCGTTTATGCTCAGCAGTTATGTTAGGGCAAATGCAAAGTGCGGGGCGCAAAAAAACGAATAACCTATAACGGATTTTAAAGCATTCTTTATATCATTTAATATGTCTTAATATTATTTTAATATGCCGGATATTTGCAGGTGAAAAGCAATAAAAAACTTTTAAACACCAATTATGGAATACAGGCAATTGGGAGCATCGGGTTTGCAGGTTCCCGTACTTAGTTTTGGAACAGCAACTTTTGGCGGAGGGAGCGATTTCTTTAAAGCATGGGGCAATACCCAGGCAGATGAGGCAACACGTTTAGTTGATATTTGCCTTGATGCAGGCATCAACTTATTTGATACAGCTGATATCTATTCGCAAGGTCTTTCAGAAGAAATTTTAGGCAAAGTTATTGGAGGTAAAAGAAATCAATTACTTATTTCAACCAAAGCAACATTTCCTTTTGGAAAGGGGCCAAACAACCAGGGATCTTCAAGATATCACTTAATTAAGCAGGCGGAAGGAAGCCTTAAAAGATTGAATACGGACCATATTGATATTTACCACATGCATGGCTTCGATGGTAATACTCCTGTTGAAGAAACATTGCGTGCGTTAGATGATTTAATACAAAGCGGGAAAGTAAGGTATATTGCTGCTTCCAATTTTTCAGGATGGCACCTGATGAAGTCGCTGGCAGTTTCGGAAAAATATGGATGGAACCGCTATGTTGCACACCAGGTATATTATTCTTTAGCCAACAGAGAATTTGAATGGGAATTGATGCCATTAGCAATTGATCAAAAAGTAGGAAGCATTATTTGGTCTCCCCTCTCAGCAGGAAAGTTGGGTGGCAAATATCGTCGTGGCAAACCTTTACCAAAAGATAGCCGCGTGGCACAAGGCGGAAGCCCGATTGCCGAACATGCAATTGCTGACGAAGTGCTCCATAATATTGTAGATGCTTTGGATACCGTTGCAGCAGAAACAGATAAAACAGTGGCACAGGTGGCTATTAACTGGTTATTGCAAAGGCCAACGGTTGCAAGCATTATTATTGGTGCACGTAATGAAGAGCAATTAAAGCAAAACATAGAAGCAGAAGGCTGGAACCTTACAACGGACCAGGTAAAAAAATTAGATGCAGCAAGTGAGATACCTGCAGTTTATCCTTATTGGCATCAGCGGCAAAATCTTACACTAAATCCTCTGCCCCATTTTTATTGACAGATAA
>CBIGQT010000374.1:0-3868 GCA_966191655.1 uncultured Ginsengibacter sp. | reverse complement strand
ATCATGCGTTTTTACACCCTGTACTGTCGGGAAATTCCAAAAGCATGTAGTTGCAGCAGAGGTAATTGTAATACCTCTCTCCTGTTCCTGTGCCATCCAGTCCATAGTTGCAGCACCATCATGCACTTCACCTATTTTATGATTAACACCCGTGTAATACAGAATTCGTTCTGTAGTTGTGGTTTTGCCCGCATCAATGTGAGCTGCAATACCAAAGTTTCTTTGAAATCTTAAGTCGGCCATGGCCTTTTATTTATTTTTGTTATTATTTATTTTACCAGAACTTTTTGGAGGCGCAAAGTTACAAATATTATGCTTATGATTAGCATGACATTTGACATATTCTAAAGCATTTAACTAAAAAACCCTTTCCATTCAGAAAGGGCTTCTAATTAATTTGATGTTAAATAAATTAAATTCTGAAATGTGCAAATGCTTTGTTTGCATCAGCCATTCTATGAGTATCTTCTTTCTTTTTAAATGCTGCGCCTTCACCCTTGCTTGCTGCAACTATTTCATTGGCAAGTTTTTCAGACATGCTGCGACCATTTCTGTCACGGCTGTATTTTATAAGCCATTTAATGCTAAGAGACGTTTTTCTGTCGGGGCGAACTTCCGCAGGAATCTGGAAAGTAGCTCCACCAATACGACGACTTTTTACTTCTACTCCCGGTGTTACATTAGCCAAGGCTCTTTTCCAAACTTCATATCCATCTTCACCGGAAATTTTGGCGACCTTTTCGAGAGCATCATAAAAAATACTGTAAGCGCCGCTTTTTTTACCTTGCCACATTAAATTATTTACAAAACGGGTAACCAGTTTATCCTGAAATTTAGGGTCAGGGGCAAGAGGTAATTTTTTTGCTTGTGCTTTACGCATTTGTGTTATTTATAAATATTTTTAAAGAATTATTTTTTTGCTTTTTCCTTTTTAGTACCATATTTGGAGCGACTTTGCTTGCGGTCCTTTACACCAGCGGTATCCAGACTACCTCTAACAATGTGGTAACGAACGCCGGGAAGATCTTTAACCCTGCCTCCGCGAATAAGAACAATAGAATGCTCCTGCAGGTTATGTCCCTCTCCAGGTATGTAAGCAATAACTTCAATTTTATTGGTAAGTCTTACTTTAGCAACTTTACGTAATGCTGAATTTGGTTTTTTTGGAGTGGTCGTATATACTCTTGTACATACTCCCCGACGTTGAGGACAACTATCAAGCGCTCTTGATTTACTTTTGGCCCTTATAATTGTTCTTCCTTTTCTTACTAATTGCTGAATTGTAGGCATTACTTTTTACCTTAATTTTTTTGGACGGCAAAGGTAAGGTTAGGTTTGTGAAATTCCAAAATTATTTGAAACTTAAGGAGAACTTAAGCCTGGCGAAATTTAAGAAGCTATTTATAATTTGACTAGCCAGTTATATTTGTCATCTTCTCTTCCTTCCTTTATGGCGTTCATCCGGGTTTTTATTGACCGGGCAATTTCACATTTTTCCACATCAAAGTTCATTATAAAATCTTTATACTTTAATTTCATAGAGATTGTAGCTGCGGTGCCTGTTCCAAAAACCTCCAGGAGATTTCCACTATTAAATTCAGCAACAATTTCATCAATACTTATATTTCTTTCTTCAACGATAAAACTCTTATCCTTGAGAAGTTGAATTACACTTTCCCTTGTTACGCCAGACAATATCGTTCCCGACTTCAAATCAGGAGTAATAGCTTTATTACCTATAATAAAAAAAATATTCATTGTTCCGCACTCCTGTACATATTTATGTTCAAGGGCATCCATCCAAAGAACCTGGTCATATCCTTTTCTTTTTGCTTCTGCAGAGGGATACATTGCTGCACCATAATTGCCTGCATTTTTCACATATCCAACTCCACCCGGAACCGCCCTTACATACTTTTCTTCAACATAAATGCGCATCGGCGTAGCATAATAAGGTCCGGTAGGACTTAGTATGATTATGAACTTGTATTTCGCGGAAGGCTTTACTCCTATCATTTCATCAGAACTAAACATGAGAGGCCTTATGTATAGCGAATGATCTGGTTTATTGGGAATCCAGTCTGAGTCAAGCTTCACCAATTCTTTCATTCCTTCGATAAAAATTTCTTCAGAAATTTTAGGCATTTCCATTCTTTCTGCAGAAATATTAAAACGCTTTAAATTTTCGTAAGGCCGGAATATTCTGGCCTCCCCATCTGAATTTTTGTAAGCTTTAACCCCTTCAAAAATTGCCTGGCCATAATGTAATGCTGCCAATGAAGGCGAAAGCAACAAAGGCTGATAAGGTTTTATTTCCACGGTTTTCCATTCACCATCTTCATAATCAACTTCCAACATGTGATCAGTAAAATATTTTCCAAAAGGAATATTTTCCAAAGACGTTGAATGTAATTTGCTTCTTTCCACCCTCGTAATATTAAAATCAGCAGATGCGATCATATCATTAAATTTGCTGCAAAGAAACGAAAAAAAGAAAGTTAAATCTAATTATGAGTCTGGATAACATTCAATTAACAGGCCTTTTATATACATCAATTTTTAAAAATTATCTTGTTGATTTAAACGACAATAAACGGAGCGAAACATTAACCCGGAAAGCTATCGCTGATTTTTTGGGAGGTAATAAACAACATATACTTTTCGTAGCAAAAGACAGTGAGAATAAATTTCTTGCCGACAGTCAAATGAAATTTCTAAATGATCTTTTGAACGCCTGCAATTTAACTATGGCAGACATTGCTTTTATGAATATCTATAAAAAAAGTGATGTGTCTTATCGCGACTTAGCCAAACAAATTAGTCCTAAAAAAGTTTTGCTTTTTGGAGTAGATGCTCAGGAATTAGATCTTCCGTTTGAAATTCCATTTTTTCAGATTCAAAATTTTCAGGAACAGGTATACATAGTTTGTCCATCACTGGAAGAGCTACAATTGAATAAAGAATTAAAAAAACAGCTATGGAATTGCCTTCAAAAAGTGTTTAATATTCAAAAAAAGAAATGAATATATTAATATTTGCAACCAATAATAAAAATAAAGTTATTGAAATAAGAAGTGTGCTTGCAGACAGGTTCAAAATATTATCACTTTCCGAAGCGGGCATTAATATTGATATACCTGAACCATTTGATACACTGGAAGAAAACGCAATTGAAAAGTCCAGAGTAGTACATGAGTTGAAAGGAACAAATTGTTTTGCTGAAGACACAGGATTGGAAGTAGATTATCTTAATGGAGATCCTGGAGTAAAAAGCGCAAGGTATGCAGGCGAAGAAAAATCATTTGAAAAAAATATTGAGAAGCTACTCAGTAAAATAAAAAATGTAAATAATAGGAATGCCAGGTTTAGAACGGTTATATGTTTAACTGTTAATGGAAAACATAATATATTTGATGGTGTATGCAAAGGAACAATAATTGCTGAAAAGCGTGGTACAGGTGGATTTGGATATGATTCCGTATTTGTTCCCGATGGTTCTGTAAAGACATTTGCCGAAATGACTTTACAGGAAAAAAATATTTTCAGTCATCGGCAAAAGGCCACTGAAAAATTAATTCGTTATCTAAACGATAAAAACTTTTTTTCGCAAAAACTATGATAAACCAAAAAATTGAACGAACAAAGCAACCATATACTCTCTGAAACAGACTTGATAAAAGGATGTATTGATGGAAACCGGCAAATGCAGGAACTTCTATATAAAAAATTTTCTCCCAAGATGTATGGTGTATGTTTACGGTATTCCGGCAATGTTGATGATGCAAATGATCTGTTGCAGGAAGGATTTATAAAAGTTTTTAAAAATTTACAAAAGTTCCGCGGAGAAGGTTCATTTGAAGGATGGATG
>CBIGQT010000373.1:0-3870 GCA_966191655.1 uncultured Ginsengibacter sp. | reverse complement strand
TGCACTGGTATTGATGCTTACCGGGTTCCACTCTTTTTCATAGCCTTCCATCATGTATTGGTAATGCACAAGGCCAGGTCTGGCCGGTTCTATGGCCGCAAAATCAAATGATATGTTATTAAACCCATACGGTAGTACAAGATTTACCGGAACAGGATAAAAGCGGGCAATGCTGTCAAATTTTATGGCATCGAATCTTTTACGCATTGCCAGGCGTTGATCTTCATCTAATATTTTTCCAAACTCAGTTACTTCCTCTATAACGTTTGGAGCTTTTGTAAAACTATCAGTCTTTTCTTTATTGTTACTGAGATCGTACCATGAAACAACTTCATTATTTATTTTAATGCCTTGTATAAAGACATTAGGTGGAATTGGATTTTTATGAATGCTATTGTAGTCAAAGCGCATGGATCTTTCACGGGCAGCAAGACCGGCCCAAATGATGCCTTCATGGGTTATGCACAGGTTGGATATTATGTGTTCTAAGGGATAACCTGTTTTGATGTTGTAGATTTCAAAAACCGGTTTAAAATTGTTGCGTTCAAGTTCAGAATTCAAAAGTTCATTGGAGGGCGGTAAATTTTTCTGATTGGGGGATTTACGAGTATCTTTTATGTTCTGAACAAAACCTTTTATGGCCGTAAATCCTTTATTGTCAAGGAGCCAAATTATACCTTCCTTATCCATTACGATATCTTTAACCTCATCGTCAGGCAACCCGTTGTCTGTGGTAAAACTTAAAAAAGATTTTCCATCATAACGGCTTATACCGTGGTCACTGGTGCCGAACCAAAGATTCCCGCTGTTATCTTCCAGAACCTTATTATTTATAAATCCCTCCTCAATCGAATAATTGGTAAATGTTTTGCCATCCGCACCTAATCGCGATAATCCTCTTTGAGTGCCAAACGAAATATTTCCCTTATTATCCTCAAAAATATTTGTGATAAAATTGTTTAGCAGTCCCTGCTCAGTGGTATATTTAATTATAAACTCGGTACCCGGATTTAACCGGGCTACTCCGCCGCCGCCGCTACCGAACCAGAAATTTCCGCGTTTATCTTCAAATGTTTTTTCGATGGGATTATGAGGCAACCCCTGGGCAGCCGTATATCTTGTCAGGAATTTGCCATCCGCACTTAAACAGGATACCCCTCCTTCGAAAGTCGAAATCCACACATTCTTGTTTTTATCTTGAAAAATGCTTATTATATTATTATTTGGCAGCCCCTGGGATGTGGTATATCTTGAGATCGATTTGCCATCAGGGGTTAACCGCAATGCTCCGATTCCCCCCCGGGTTCCCAGCCAAATATTTTGCCCTTCATCTTCGAGAATGGTGGCGACTTTATTATGTAGTAACCTTTCGTCGATGGTCAGGCTCGTCAAAAATTTCAAATCCCGGTTTAATAATGATACACCCCCATCATCCATGCAGAACCAAATATTGCCGCTTTTGTCTTCGAGGATGCTATTTACGTGATTATTTGGCAGCCCTTGTTGCGTGGCAATTCCGATGAAGTTTTCTTTACGGGGATTTGATTTTTTATCCCAGCTTAACCAGAATGCGCCTTCTCCGGTGCCAAACCATAAATTTCCATTTTTGTCCTCGGTTATTGTTATTACCTGATCGCGGAGTCCCTGCGCAATAGCATAACTTATGAAACTGCGTTTTTTGCCGACATGTTTTTTTTTGCCGTCTAACCAGGATACTTTACCATTTCCGTTGCCAAACCAGAGATTTCCATTTTTTTTATCTTTGAAAATGCATATGACCTGATTATTCGCCAGGCCATCGGCAGCGGAATAATTTATAAATGATTTGCCATCATAACAGCTCACCCCATCGCTCCAGGTACCGAACCATATTTTTCCGCTATTATCTTGCTGAATACAGCTTACATCATCACCGGCCAATCCTTCGCTCGTTGTGAATTTAGTGAACGATCCATCCCGACTTAACCGGGATACTCCTCCGCTAGTGCCGAACCATAGATTTCCCTTGTTATCTTCAATGATCGCATGTACATCGTTATTAGGCAGGCCCTGCGCAGTGGTATAACTTCTGAAGGATTTGCCATCGTAACGGCTGGCGCCACCCCCAGCTGTGCCAAACCAAAGATACCCGGCTTTATCCTCGTATATGCTCCATAGATCATTGGATGCAAGCCCCTGAGCACGAGTGTAGTTGGTAAAGGACTTTCCGTCATAACGGCTTGCTCCACCGCCATATGTGCTAAACCATAAATTTCCGGTTTTATCAATAAGCCCTCTCGTCACCGCATTATGCGCAAGGCCATTCCTTGTCGTAAAATTTTGCATTGATATAAAAAAGCCCGCACGTTTTACCTCAGGTGGAAGAAGTTTAATGGTTTTAGATCCGTCTTCAGTTTTTATACTATACGAATCACCCATCTTTTGAGGGATGGCGATGATGCGTGGCGGCGGGCAAGTGTCAAGGAAGGTTACAACCGGTGCTTTACCTGTGATTATAATATGTGATTTTTGCGTGTTCTCTTGTTTAAAAGTCTCCTGTTGATCCGGTTTATTTTGTGAGCAGGTAAAAATAATAGAAATGGTAAATAGCATATAAAATCTCCTTACAAAAGTTTTGCGTAATGAGCTTATCGTTTTGCCCATTTTATTCCTACGTT
Source organism: uncultured Ginsengibacter sp. (assembly GCA_966191655.1). GTDB lineage: Bacteria > Bacteroidota > Bacteroidia > Chitinophagales > Chitinophagaceae > Ginsengibacter. The sequence goes on along the minus strand of CBIGQT010000373.1, from coordinate 1,213 downwards.
TGTGAACAAAGAAAGATTTTTTCATTACATTGGTCATATGATTAGGAGACTTCCGGTAGTAAAACCCTATTGAATGTAACCCGCTGCGTATTGCCGTGATAAAGTGAAAAATATGCCACCAGAAGATACAGGAAGCTCCGTTTATTAAACATTGCTATTTCTTTTAAGATTGCCATAAATAATACCTTGAAAGATTATTATACAGGACCTATAATTTAACAAGTGTGGTTGTAAGCAATCCTGCAATGCAGGAACGGGATAATAATAAAATTGATCATTACTCCAGAGTCCAGTACAACAGTCCCTAATATTAAGAAGGTGTAGATCCCATGAATGCTATCTCAAATTCTCTTTTAAAATTAGCCTAAACTTTCAATTTTCAAAAGCATTACGATATAAAAAATTCCCGCTTTTTGGCTTTCAACCTTAAAAACCTCCCTCCTGGCATGTGTCCTCACCCCGACATTACACGATCAAAATTTATCCATATAACGAGTAACTATTTTAAACCCGATAGCTATCGAATCATTCTCTCCTGCTTTATAAAACTTCGCCAACGAAAATATATATTCAATCGGGTCTTTGCAGAGCAGCGAAAAAAAACTTTCCCCGGCATAGTTTTTTTAAAACTGTTTTACCGGTTAAGCAATAACTTTAAGAGTTGTAATAAGAAATCTAACGGAAGAATCAATTACTCCGTTACCACGATGTAAATAACCCGATAAAATACAAGCAATGAAAAATGTTCTTTTTAAATGTTTCACGGCATTCGTATTCTTTGCGATGTCGTTGCAACACCTGTTGGCACAGCAGGCAAATGATAAAGAAATATTGCTCCGCGAATATAACCTGGTACCCAATCATTCTTTAGACACACAGTATTACACGATGGAATCGAGACTCACCAAATTAGCTTATGACGGCACCCGGCAGGGCACGGATATTTACCGGTTGTATCTGCGTTGCGTTCCCGGTGATCATGATACTGAAAAAGGGGATGAATATACCTGCCTGAGATTTACTTATCAACTGGGCGACACTCATGAAAAAACCATTCCCTCTCTTACCAACTGGCAATATTTTTTTACAATGAGCTCCCCTGATAAAGATGATAAGAAACGGCTATTCGGTATTGACCATAGTAAATTTGAACATCTCGTGGATGACAGCGGCAAGGCGGTACCTCTTGAGAATACTTTTTACATTTATAATG
>CBIGQT010000372.1:0-3873 GCA_966191655.1 uncultured Ginsengibacter sp. | reverse complement strand
CTGACACCAAGCAAAGTTTCCTTTACATTATAAGAATAACTAACAATACTGCCTTCATAATATTTTGATGAACCCGGAACTAAAGTAAGAAGATGTGCAATGTAGCCACCGGTGCAGCTTTCAGCGGTGGAAACCGTTTTGCCTTTTTCTTTCAATAATTTGCCTATTACCACAGGCATTGCATCGTCTACATCAGTAACCACATAATCTTTTGCCAACAATTTTAGTTCGTCGAAATACTTATCGATGTTTTTCTCTACAACATTTTTATTAAAGCCGGTTGTAGATAAACGCAATCTTACCATTCCATAAGTTGGCAGGTAGGCAAGTTTTATTTCAGAAGGTAACGAGTCTTCAAAATCTTTAATAATTTCTGCCAATGCAGATTCCCCAATACCTGCAGTAAGCATTGTTCGGTGAACTATTATTGGCAATTCAAATTTTTCTTTAAGCAATGGAATCACCGCATCTTCCATCATGCCTTTCATTTCGTAAGGAACACCCGGCATACTTATAAAAATAGTTTCTCCCTTATGAAATATCATTCCCGGCGCCGAACCTCTTTTATTCTGAATTACTTCGCATACATCCGGAACCTCAGCCTGCAGCAGGTTTACATGAGAAACGGGCCTTTTAAAAACTTTTTCAAAAAGATATTTTACGTTTGCAAGAGCCTTTTCATTTACAATCATTTTGCCCCCGAAATAATCACAAAGCACATTTTTGGTTATATCATCAGAGGTAGGCCCTAAGCCTCCCGTCATTAATATGACCTCTGAATAATTGCTCTCTTCATTCAGTATGGTGATAATATCTTCTTTACTATCGCCAACGGCTACACGACGTTTTACGGCAACGCCAATTTTATTGAGTTCCTGTGCAATCCACGAACTATTGGTGTCGATAACCTGGCCTATCAGTAATTCATCACCAATAGTTATTATACTTGCATTCACATTTTTCATTGGGCAAAATTAGGGCAGCAAATTAAGATTATCATTTTACATTAGTTTTGAACAAAAAATTATAGTTTGAAAAAATTACTTCTTTTATCTCTTTCATTCTGTTCCATGCAATTGCATGCGCAGGATATAAAAAGTTCCTTTAACAATGCGTATAAAAAATTTGCAACTGACCAGGTTTTTAAACACGCTTCAATAAGCTTATTAGTTATAAATAATTCAACGGGAAAAACAGTTACCAATGTAAATGCTGAAACCGGGCTTGCTCCGGCAAGCTGCCAGAAAGTGATAACGGCTTCCACATCTTTTGAATTGCTTGGACAAAATTATACCTATAAAACAACTTTGGGTTACACCGGCAAAATTGTAAATGGTGTTTTGAACGGAGACATTATTATTAAAGGAAGTGGTGACCCAACATTGGGAAGCTGGAGATATACCGAAACGACAGAAGAAAGCATACTATCAGAATTTGAAAAGGCAATCTCACAGCAAGGTATAAACGAAATTACCGGTCACGTATATGCAGATGAAAGTATCTGGAAAGGCGAAGTAACACCGGACGGATGGATATGGGAAGATATAGGAAACTATTACGGCGCCGGTGCAAGAGCGCTTAACTGGCGTGAAAATCAATATGACCTTTTTCTAAAATCAGGTAAAAACATTGGTGATACTGTTTCCTTTGTTAATACCGTCCCATCCTTCGTGGAAGGACTTAACCCTGTTGTGACGGCAACGGCTGCAGAAAAAGGAAGCGGCGATAATTCATACATATATATTCCGCAAAATAATAAATACACTTATGTGAGAGGTACCATTCCGGTTGAGGAAAATCTTTTTACAATTTCAGGCGCTATGCCACAACCTGCAAAACAATTAGCAATAACGCTGGAATCTTTTTTAAAAAAATTACCGGTTGAAAACGTTGCAGCAAATTATCCGGATGAATCAAAAAATTTCGACTCGGTTCATTTATTTTATACCCATAACTCACCGGATCTTGACAGCATTGTTTTTTGGTTTTTGAAAAAGAGTGTAAACCTATATGGAGAAGCCTTAATAAAAACACTTGCCTGCCAGGTTACCAAAGTGGGTGCAACAGACAGCGGTGTAAGTGTTATTAAAAACTTCTGGAGCAAAAAAGAAATAGAACCTTCAGCAATGAACATAATTGATGGAAGCGGGCTCTCCCCTGCCAATCGCATTACAGCTTCAACATTAGTAACGGTTATGCAGTATGCGAAAAAGCAAACCTGGTTTCCATCCTTCTATAATGCACTGCCTGAAATAAATGGTATAAAAATGAAAAGCGGTTCTATCAGTGACGTTGTATCTTACACCGGATTTATTAAAAGTAAAAAGGGTGTTGATTATACCTTCGCTTTTATTATAAATAATTATTATGGTAATGCAAATGAGGTAAGAAAAAAAATGTGGGCTTTGCTTGATCTCCTAAAATAATTCATTCAATTTCTATAACCTTAAATAAAATAATATGAAAGCTCAAAATTACAAACATCATTCACGGTATGTACCCTTGTATCATTTTTTTCTTTTGACAATATTAATTTTATGCCTGGCGGGTTCCGCATGGAACCTGGTTAAAACTTATCAGCATCATTCAGGAAGATTAGTTGCTTTAATAATTTTCTTATTAAGCTATAGTGCTTTATTAATAGCATGGTATGCACGCAGTTTCGCACTCATTGCGCAGGACAGGGCCATCAGGGCCGAAGAAAATTTAAGGCATTTTGCGCTTACCGGTAAATTATTAGATAAACGTTTACGTAAGTCACAGGTAGTTGCTTTACGTTTTGCTGATGATACAGAGTTTGTTCTTTTATCAGAAAAGGCGGCAAATGAAAACATGAAACCTAAGGATATTAAACAGGCAATTGTTAACTGGAAGGCTGATCATCACAGAATTTAGGCGGTATCATTTTTACTTTTTTTTTGCGGAAACAACTCCCCTGTCTGCCTTATGTAATATCCATAACGATAGCATAAGCCAAACAAGACTCAGGCAGAAACCCGCTACGACGTCGCTTGGATAATGAACACGAAGATAAACCCTGCTAAAAGCAATTGTGGTTGCTAGCAGGAAAAGAAAAACTGCAATTACTATTTTCCACAACTTTCGAATGTTCGTTCGCCATATAATATAAATAAGCAATCCAAAAAATGTAAACGATGAAAATGAATGGCCACTGGGGAAGCTAAATCCGGTAACGTTGCTAATAAGAGGATCGGGTGGCCGCTGACGTTTAAAAATATCTTTAAACAAAAAAAGAATTCCTGAACTGCTCAATCCAATCATAGCAATATCCATGGCCAGTCTTCTTTTTTTTATATAGACATAATATATAATCAATAAAATGTAAGCAGGAAATAAAAACCAGTGTGAGCCAAAGAATGTAAAAAATATCATCGACGATGTCATAAAAGGTGACACTAAAGATTGAATTGCATTTGATATACTCTGATCAAAAGCATTTTCATGCTCCAAAACAATTTCATCAGCTATAGTAACAAAAGCAAATAAGGTAGCAAGAAATAAAACGAGCACAAAAATGAACCTGGCAGTTATCCAGGATGCTTTTTTAGTCCCAGGCACCTGATCAAATTTGGTCTCAGAAAATTTATCCATAAATATTTCCTTTTGTCACCATTGATAAGCCTGGTTTTATTCAGTCAAAATTATTGAATATAGCAACAAATGGTTGCAAAAATTATAATGAAATAGAGTGCTTGAATGACTGATTGCAGCCTTATAGTTGCAAATACAAACAAATTTTGGAAGAACTGTTTTGCAATCTTATTTTTGCGCCGGAGGGATGTCAGAGCGGTTTAACGAGGCGGTCTTGAAAACCGTTGAAGGTCACACTTCCGGGGGTTCGAATCCCTCTCT
>CBIGQT010000371.1:0-3874 GCA_966191655.1 uncultured Ginsengibacter sp. | reverse complement strand
CGGCCGGAAGAAGTAGCTGCCGCCCTGCAGACTGAACTTTCGCCGGGTGAAAAAATGCGAATTGAAAAGCATCCTACTTTGAACACAGATGCATATCAATTCTACCTTAAAGGACGCTATCAGTGGAATCTTAGAACGAAGCAAAGCCTTGATTCGTCTATCCTGTTTTTTTCAAAGGCAATAAATTTAGACCCCAATTATGCGTTAGCTTATTCAGGTATTGCAGACGCTTATACTATTTTGTGTGATAATGGATATTTACCCGTAGATAGTGTATCGGCGAAGGCAAAGGCTGCCGTGGAAGAAGCGTTAGCACTGGATTCTACGCTACCTGAAGTAAAAGCGTCGTATGCAATATACCTAAGCAGCCTGGAAGGAAATGGCACGGCGTCTATCGCGGAACTGGAAAACATAATTCAGTTTAATCCAAATTATGCCTCAGCGTTTCAATAGTATGCAATTGAACTAACTGCTAAAGGAAAATATGAGCGAGCTAAGGAAATGATTGAAAAAGCAATTGTCCTGGATCCACGCTCCAAAAGAATTTATCTGGCAAAGGCTTTAATTTATTTATTTGCGAAAGATATTAGTACAGCCATCAATGTGCTAAAGGAAGCTCCTGATAATTTTTCCATTGATTCGTCTTATATAGAGTTTCTTGCCAACCTGTATTATCTGAAGGGGGAGAAAGATTCTGCCGCATATTATGGACGTTTGTGCAATGATGAAATATTGTTGAATGTTCTCAAAAAGGATAAATCGGCTTTACGAAAAATAATAATTAAAAAAACCAAAGAGAGTGGAATTACGGCTGAAGACATTGCCAATTTCTATACAATGGCTGGTGAAAAAGATAGTGCATTTGTATGGCTTAATAAATCCATAGAAAATAAGGAATATGGTGGCTTAAAGTTTCTTGCCATAAGTCCGTATTGGGATTCATTACGAAGTGATCCAAGGTTTCCTTTGCTATTACAAAATAGCGGTATCCGGTAGGGATTCCCAAAAAAAATACATTGAAAAGAATATCTAATAATACTCCCGGCCTGGGAGACAGGGTGAAGAAAATGCAAATGGAAAAGTAGATTTGTTAATACACGCTTATTATATGAACTTTTGTTCCGCCACAACAAGGGCATTCTTTAGGATCATCCCAGAAAGAATACTCTATACATATATTATTACCTTCAATCGCATATTGAGCCGGCAAATCGTCACTGGGATATTTTATTCCATTTAAAATAACACCAATCTGACTGCAGGAAGGAGCGGTAAGAGTAACTGTTACATTGGTACATCGGTCTGATGATTTTTTGCAGGAGCTAAAAGAAAGCAAAATAGATAAACCAATTATTAATTTCGTCACAACTGTTTATTATATGACAATTAGATGGGCATTTACGTTGCACCCATTTTTATTTATTTCTATGAGTACTTTTGCATAATAAAAAATGTTTTCTCCTCAAAAATTTATTCTTAATCAACAAACACTCTGGCTTTCTCCGGCTCGTTGTATTTTTTGGGAAGAAGAAAAAGCTTTAATACTTTCTGATTTGCATTTTGGAAAAACAGGCCACTTCAGAAAAGAAGGAATAGGTGTGCCGCAAAACATTTTTAAGGAAGATCTTCAAAGATTATTTACACAAATACAATTCTTTAAACCTGAAACGCTGTTGATTGCCGGCGATATGTTTCACAGCCGGGCTAACAAAGAGATTGATCTATTTGTAAAATGGAGAAATGATATTTCATCTGTGAACGTTCACCTTATAAAAGGAAACCATGATATTCTATCAAATAAGTTTTATGAAGAAGCTGATATAAAAGTTGAGGATAAAAAATTGTCTGTAAAAAACTTTTGTTTTACGCATGACTATGCATCAGAATGTGAAGTTGAAGATGAAATGTTTACTTTCTCCGGCCACATACATCCCGGTATAAAGTTTAAAGGAAATGGCAGGCAATCGTTTATGCTTCCCTGCTTTTATTTTAGTGAAAAATACGCTGTGTTGCCGGCATTCAGCCATTTTACAGGGTTATATAAAGTAAGACCACAAAAGAAAGATAGAGTATTTGCTTTAGTTGAAAACCAGGTTATAAAGATGTAATTTCTCTTCTCTTAATTTCCTTTTTTATTAAGCCAAGTTCTCTGCCTGTCTGCCCGCTAACGGAAGAATTTTCCTGGGCTCTTCTCATTAAATACGGTATTACATCTTTGATGGGACCGAATGGTAAATATTTACTCGCATTAAACCCGGCTTTCGCAAGATTGAAAGTAATATTATCGCTCATTCCATACAACTGGGAAAACAAAACATGATCACTATTTGCGTCTATGCCTGACTGTTGCATAAGCTGCGTTGCCAATAAATTACTTTGTTCGTTATGCGAAGCAACGATTATGAAAATGTTATCAATGTGCTCTATACAAAATTTCAAAGCTTCGTTATAATCTGCATCTGTGTGTTCTTTATCCGGTTGTATGGGTGAAGTATAATCCAATTCTAACGCACGTTTGCGCTCTTTCTCCATATAGGCTCCTCTTACAGGCTTAACTCCCAATAAATAATTATTTCTTTTTGAAGCTTCATAACTATCTTTTAAAAATTGCAGACGATCCTGACGATATAATTGAACCGTATTATAAACAACGGGCTTTTGAACATTAAATTTTTGCATCATTTGCATCGTCAGCGCATCAACGGGATTTTGTATCCAGCTTTCTTCGGCATCAATCAATACGCCAGTGTCGCTTTCGGTTGCTGCTTCGCAAATTTTTTCCAAACGGATAGACACTTTTTGCCATTCCGTTTTTTCATCTTCATCTAAATCTTTTATTGAAACAGTACCATTTATAATATCGTTATAATCTGAAGCTGAATGTAATTTTTCAAGCAATGAAAATCTTGCAAGGCCGGTAAGCTTTACACTCACAAAGGGAACATGAGGTTCACTTGCAGCATATTTAATTACTTTAATAAATTCATCTGTTGCATGATCAAAATTTTCTTCTCCTTCTTTACCTTCAACTCCATAATCAAGAATAATCTGCACATGAAAAGGATCAAGCTTTTTAACAACATCAGAGGTTTCTTCCAATGTTTCACCACCGACAAACTGGCTGAAGATCGTATTTCTTATAAGAAAGGGAGTAATTTTTGTTCCCAGCTTTACAAGCCACTGCTGGCCCATTGTTGAAAAAAGAAATTTAGCTTTTTTCAATTCTTTATCACTTTTGTATTCAAAAGCAATTTGAGTATTCTCGAAAGAAATATTTTTCATCATCGGAAGCCGAAATTCCAAAATCACAAACTAATCACCAAATAAAAAAATTCATAAAAAATAGCATTCTTTTTTAAAGTTAATTTCCAAACAATTTTATTACAGTTGCAATATTCTTTTTTTCGAATAGTCTTATAATTTTTGCAAAAAACTTTAAAAGAAATCCATTGGGTTTAGCGATGCTGGTTCCCAATTGTTGAATAGATTCATCCCTGGCGTGAATACAATTATCATAATCAACTCCTTTTTTACCATTCAGTTCAGTTGCAAAACTCCAAGCTCCATCCCGTGCAGTGGATATACTAAATTGAACAAGCATTTCATCGTATTTATAAATATTTAAATTAAGCAAATGCATTAAAGGATTTACTTTGGTGAGACAATCTTCTATCGCATCAATCATAGATGCTAAAATAGAATTGATAGTATTAAAATCACTATGGATATCTTCCAATGAAAATCCTTCCATAATATTTGCTGTGGCCATACCCAGGTCAAGGTTAATGTGTGCATTCATGCCAAGCAACAGATGTTGCAAAACAAGCGGTGAATTATCAGCCACAGCATCAAAAGCAACCTTCCATGAATGGGT
>CBIGQT010000370.1:0-3883 GCA_966191655.1 uncultured Ginsengibacter sp. | reverse complement strand
CAATATGATCTGTTAAATGCACAGAACTTTGCAGCACTTTCCAATGAGGTGGAAGCGGCTGATTCAACACATAATTATCATGGATTACCCATATGGCATACTCCCGACGCGTTGCACACTGTAGATTGGCAGGATGCTGTGTACCAAACCGGGATAACGCAAAATTATAACCTTGGTATCCGCGGAGGAAGTGACAAAGTGCAAACTGCTTTCTCGTTTGGATATTATGACCAAAAAGGCATTGTGATCGGTTCGTATTTTAAGAGATATAGCCTTAATCTCAATCTCGACTACCAGCCCACCAAATGGCTTAGATCATCAACAAGCGTGAAATATTCTTACCAGGATGCTAATACTCCGCTCGGAACAGGAGGAAATGGCCTCCGTCAAGTAGCCGTAAATCCACCTACCCTGGACAGCGGTAGCAGGCTGACCAACCAGATCAAAGACGGAAATGGCCATTATGGATTTTACAATCCGCTTAACAATGTTGTAAGCGGCTTTGGTAATCCAGTTTACAATGTTGAAACCAACCAATCTAAAAATATAACTAATTATATACTTGCAACTTCTTACTTGGAGTTTGCGCTTTATGATGGTCTTAAATTCAAAACAAACCTTGGTGCAAACGTCAGTAATTATTCAGGCTTTTATTTTTCACCATCCGATACCAGGGCCGCCGATCAATACCCGGGTTCTGTTACAACTCCTGCAAACTATCACCAAAACATAAATCGCACATTTGAGTGGTTATGGGAGAATACTCTTTCCTACGACAAAACTTTTGGCAAACATGCGATCAATTTTGTTGGTGGTGTTTCCGCCCAGAAAAATACATGGACAGGTATGGGAGGAGGTGGTATCCCGACAAATAATATTACAAGAGATCTGACTTCGGTTAATAACCTGACCCTCGATCGAAATATTCCCGGAACGAACACCGGAAACGGACAGAACATCTACACCCTCGCTTCATCATTTGCAAGATTAACCTACCAGTTTGCCGACAAATACATGATAACCGGCACAGTAAGACGAGATGGGTCTTCAAAGTTTGACACCGGGCATAAATATGGTACGTTCCCTTCGGCTGCTGTTGCATGGAGAATAAAGAATGAATCATTTTTGGAGAACGTTAATTGGCTATCTGACCTGAAACTCAGAGGCGGTTATGGTGAAGTAGGTAATGAAAGTCCTATCGGATTATTCCAATACCAGGCACTTTATGGAGGACCCTACCCTTCAAATATAAATGGGGGAGGCGCAGATAATTTCGGTTATCCTTTTAATAAAATTTATCAAAGTGGTGTTGCACCAAGCCAACCGGCTAATCCAAAACTAAAATGGGAGACTGATAAGCAGACTGATATTGGCTTAGATGCTGCATTTATGAAAGGTGCTTTGACCTTTACTGCTGATTGGTTCAAACGAGACTCAAAGGATTTTCTATTGTTTTTGACAGCACCAGCTCAAACAGGATTTTTAAACTTAACACGAAATGTTGGGAGCATGACCAATAAAGGTTTTGAGCTTGCTGTCAATTACCGTGGTAAATCAGGAAAAGATTTTCAATATGGCATTGGCCTAACATGGACAAGTATTAAAAATGAACTTACCAGTATCGCGAGTGGAACTGATCACGTAGGGAATCTGGGGGGCTTGGTTTTAAATGGCTTCCAGGGATGGGATGATTATACACGTTCGTATGTGGGACGTCCGATCGGAGAATTTTATGGTTATAAGGCGATCGGCATCTATCAATCCCAAAAACAAATTGATGATATGAATGCTTCTGCTCCCGGTGGTATATATCGCCCGGGCGCCGTTGCCCGCCCCGGTGATCGAATCTTTGCGGATCTCAATGGAGATGGTAAGGTAGATGAGGAGGATAGAACACACATTGGAAGCCCTCAGCCCAAGTTCTTTGGCGGGCTTAATTTTGATGCAACTTACAAGGCATGGGATTTCAACTTATACTTCTATGGCTCCTACGGAAATAAAATATTGAACTACGTTGAAAGTAACCTGGAAAGCCTTGCACGAAGAGGAGGAGTTGGATCAGAGAATGTAAGTCAAAAGTATTTCGAGGAACATTGGACACCAAGCAATCCATCAGACAGATATGCAAGGGCAGCTGGCACTGCCGGAGATAACAGTTCTATTAATAATGTCCCTTCCGACGTATGGGTTGAAGATGGAAGTTTTCTGAAACTTAAAAATGTTTCAGTAGGTTATACGTTGCCAACAAGTTTATTGAACAGATATGCCATTACGAAATTTAGAATATACGTATCAGCTCAAAATCTTTTCTTTATTACCAAATATACAGGGCTTGATCCTGAAATCGGTATGACGGGAGGCAGTGCTACTCAGAATGGCATTGATGCCGGCACATATCCTTCATCAAAGTATTTCACCTTTGGTATTAATGTAACATTTTAAAAAAGAGCGAAAAATCAACAATATGAAACGAATTAAAATCACAATCATCGTCAGCATAGTAGCCTTTACCTGCGTAGTTATTCCACTGGCATGTAAAAAAAGCTTTTTAAACCAAACGAATTCATTTGGTTTACCGGCGGAAACTGTAGCCGCTTCGAAGGATAATGTGATCGGAGCTGTTAATGGTATTTATGATACATACCAGAATAGTAACCTGCTTAAAAAATGTCTTTGGTACCGGGCTAATTTCGGCACGCATGACTTTTTTAACTGGGGTGCCGATGTATCCTGGAATAATTACCAGATCCCCTCTAATTTCGTCGGGCTTAATGATTTTTGGAACAATCTTTATATTGGAATAGCAAGAGCCAATTATGCGATCCCGGTAGTGCAGACTGCAAAGGCCAATGGTGTTGTTGACGCAGCCTTGGCAGACCGCTTAACCGGCGAAGCCTATTTCCTGCGCGGAACTATGTATTATTACCTGGCAGCTTGCTTTGGCGGTGTACCTCTTGAACTCGCTACAGGATCTGATGGGTTGACGGCAAGGTCATCCAGGGATTCAGTATTTGCGCAGGTAGTAGCTGATATGCAACAGGCAGAAGCTTTGTTGTGGTCAAAAACAGCTCTTCCCACTGCTGACCTGGGCAGGGCCACTAAGGGTGCGGCTTATGCTTATGAAGGTTCAGCTCGTATGTGGTTAAAGGATTACACAGGGGCTTTGACAGCTTTTAATAATACTGAACTCACAAGCAACTATCATTTATTACCAAATTTTGTAGATGTAAACGAATATGATCATCAAAACAATGATGAATCCCTTTTTGAAATTCAGTTTTTCTTAAAGCCAGGTGATCCACAGGATTGGGGTGGAAGCTGGCAACCACCAGGAGCTGAGCTTGGCTGGATAGACAGTTTTAGCTGGCCAAATGAAATAACACAACAAGGTTATGACTACGGCAACCCTGCACTATGGAACTCTTACCAACAGGGTGATAAACGTAAATTACTTACCATCGTAGGTCCCGGCGATCATTTGCTGAGCCCTGGAATTATCGCTAAATGGGGTGGAATTAAAGGCTATCCGCCTGTAGTGGCAGGTTTTGCTGCTGGTAACTCAATGTATAAAGCGGATGACAGCACAATTCTAAATACCGTTGGAACTTTAACCAGGCCCTGGTACGGAGATGATAAAGCCCGTACCGGATATGTATGTGCAAAAAAATGGAGGGATCCAAACCTGACCGGCAATTATAATGGTCCCGATAATAAAGGACACATTTTTGGAGACCAAAACCAGATATTGATGCGCTATGCAGAAGTTATACTCAGCAGAGCTGAATGTAAGGCACGTAGTGGTGATGCAGCCGGAGCTATGGCTGATCTGAAATTAGTAAGAGACAGGGCATGGGGCGGAACTGCTCCTGATGTAATGAAGGAT
>CBIGQT010000369.1:0-3889 GCA_966191655.1 uncultured Ginsengibacter sp. | reverse complement strand
ATCTTTTCTTCATCGAAAAAGAAACATCCCATTGTTTGAGTTTTCTTCTATTGAGCATTATCATGCCCGGCTAAAAGAAGGAGGGGCAACCTGTTTGCAGGCAGTTGAATACTACCTGGAAAAAATTAATGCCTCCACCCGTCTTAATGCATTCATTGAAATTAGGGCCTGCCACTCCATATAAAAACCAATGGCAGCATTTATAAGAATTACCATGAAAATGGCAATACCTTCTGAAATATCGTTCAAACTAAACGAAATAATTGCTGCCGATAATAGCAAATAAATTACCGGAGAAAGAAATTGTTTTAAAAAGATTTGAAAGTAGTTTTTTTCTTTTTGCTGCTGAATGCGATTGTAACCATACTGGGATAGTCTACTTTTTATTTGCGCTTGCCTTAATCCGCCATCAACTGACGTTGAAAGCTCGCGTGCGATTTCCTCAACTGATAAAGTCTGCCATTTCATATTTTACGTGGCCGGATGGCCTTTGCTAAAAGTGCTTTCAATTGAAATGAAATTTTTGAATAAATAATATATACTTAAACAAATTTATTAGTGTGAGGCTATAATAGAACTGATTTAGATCATCCATGGATAAGATCATCGTCAATCGGGCCTGGTTTTAATTTGATTTTGGTAGATGTCAAATTATACTCTGATTGCCATCATTGACTGACATCCAATTATGTTATTATCCTTATTGATGCGAAATATGCTTTAGCGGGTGGAATAAATATTTCTGACAGATACAATGATATGCCCGGAAAACCTGCGTGCTTGACTTTGCTCTATTTGTTGAAGGGGAGATTGCGAAAGAACTTTGCATTCTTTGCTGGAAAGCATGGAACGGTTTCATAAGAGATATGGGTATAACCCCCTGTGAAAAAAAACAGCTCAATTTTAAAATCCCTCTGGAAAACCGCAGCGAAGTAAGAATGCGCCGCAATGATTGGGTACGGCGCAAGAATGAAATTACTGCAACTTATGTTTCCATGCTTCGCACAGCAAACAAACAAATCACTATTCTGTGCAGCTACTTTCTACCGGGCAAGGTTATACGAAAACAAATGGTATATGCCGTGAAACGGGGAGTCTCCATTCGCGTGATTGCGGCCGGGCGTTCTGATGTGATGCTGGCTAAATATGCTGAACGATGGCTGTATGACTGGCTCCTGCGAAACGGAATTGAATTATATGAATATCAAAGAAATGTTCTTCACGGAAAAATTGCAGTAAGCGATGATGAGTGGATTACCATTGGCTCTTATAATATCAATAACATAAGTACTTATGCAGGCATCGAATTAAATTTAGATATACGTAACTCATTATTTGCTAAAGTTAGCCGCTTAATGCTTGAGGAACTTATTTCAAATGATTGTATCAAAATAACTCCCTCGCGGTATTTAAAAACTAAAAATATTTTTACTCAATTCATTCGCTGGTTTTCTTACCAGTTTATAAGGACTGTTTTTTATGTGTTCACTTTTTATTTTAAGCATCTCCGGTAACTCAATGCCTTTTTAAAAAGAATACCGTCTTACAGCATAGGAAAATCTACTTAATTTTTGATTGTTCATGGCAAAAGCATCATGACCATTGTCAAAATAATGAGTAACGGTCGTCATAAAAAATTATAAAAGAAAAGATAAAATTTGCTGACGCTACTTTCGGATTCTAACTCAAAAAGTAATAGATATGGTGAAAAACTTTAGAAGCCAATTAGAGATCAGTAAACGCCTGGTCTGGCTTATAACTTTATTGTTGGCAATAACCGGGTTGCCGTGGCTAAGAGAGATAATTGTTTCGATACTTATGAAATTATACGAACTTATTATACAAAATGCCACGGCATAGATTTTAGCAAATTAATACGAAAATATTCTAAATAACATGCTATGAAAAAAGCTGAATTAGTTAAGACCGTTAAACAAAACTTTAAAATATCAGCAAAACTATTTCGTAAAGTAATTACTGATTTTGATGTGGCTGATATCAATGAATTCAGAACTGGGATAAAAAAACTCAGGTCTTTTTTCCATTTGGTTGACATGGAATCTTCATCGGGTTTCCAGATCAAAATGTCAAAGAAGATGAAGAGTTTTTATGGTTATGCGGGCATTATCCGTAATTTAAAATTACACCTGAAAAATATTAATGACTATTGTCAAAATTCAGGTGGTAATCCCCCAAAACTTTACCTGGTAAAATTAAATGAAGAAATAAAAAATTGGGAAAAGAATACTACCGATTTCATGGACATAGATAATAATTTTTTAAATGATGAAGAAAGAATATTAAATGAATTGCCTGAAAAGTTGACAAAAGAATCCATAAAAAAATTCCTGGATTATATTTTTTACGAGATAACCCCTCTGCTAACCCGTTCAGACGAGGACGAGGTATTGCTAAGTATTCGCAAATTTTTGCAAGATATCTTCTATAACTGGCCTTATATAAAAAGGTATATTTCCGTTTATCCTTCATCCTTGTGGCTCGATGAAAAAAGGAATGAATGTCTTACCATGCTTGGGGCTTTTCGTGATAAATGTATCGATGTTACCCTGCTTCAAACTTATAGTTATGATTTAGGGGAGAGCGAAGAAAACAAGCAGTTGGATAAAATTAAAAAAATTTGGAAAAATGAAAAACAAGAGTTACGGAAAATAAATTTTGACGAGCTTGCCTTAATAAAATTTTCTATCCGCAAGGTTAAAATGTCTTCTTTTACAGGATGATTCCATATAAGTTAGCCTTTGAAACTTTCTAACTAAAACACTAAAAAGCTGCCTATTTCAATATTCCTGATAAGACTCATTATTCCATATGACCTGAATCCTTCATTTAAACGTTGCCAAAAAATACTTTTGTATTGTAACTAATTATCCAAAAACTTAAAACAAATATCATGGAAACAAAAGCTTTAACAAGATTAAACGAAACGATGCCATCAGTATTTGATGACTTCTTCAAACCATGGAGTGATTTATTCGATAACGATAAATGGAACATGCGGCCAATGAATATGCCGGCTGTAAATATTACTGAACAACCGAATGAATACCTATTATCATTGGCAGCACCTGGCATGAAAAAGGACGATTTTAAAATTGATGTTGATGGAAACATGCTCACTATCAGCAGCGAAAAAGAAGAAAATAAAGAAGATAAAAACAAAAAGTTTACCCGAAAGGAATATAGTTATTCTTCTTTTAGCCGCTGCTTTTCGCTACCCGAAGAAATCAAACAGGAAAACATCGATGCCAAGTATGAAGATGGAGTATTAAAAATTACTTTACCCCGTAAAGAGGAAGCAAAAAAACCTGCTATTAAAAAAATTGCAGTCAAATAAGATCGTAAGTTTCTGCTCTGCCATTAGTAGTGGCAGGGCAGCTTTTTATTAAGAAACGACATGGAACAAGAAAAAATTGAGCAACTGGAGTTTGAGGTTAACACCTGGAAAAGATTTTTGAATTTCTTTATGGATGAAAATGTTTACCTGAAAAACAGGCTTGCACATCTTCTTAAGAACGGTTTCGATAGAAAATTCCTTGAGGAGTTTGAAGATTTTCAAAACAAATTCATTAACCATGATGGGGTGATTAGTTTGCTTAGAAATGACATCGCCCATCTGGATAAATTATTAATAAGTGAAAAACTAAACGACGGAAAAATTAATAATATAATTGACAAAAAACTTGACCATCTTCGTAACAATATTATTAATGCTGAAAAACAATTTACTCAACTGCAATTAAGCTTTAATACCTTTCTCTCACTGAATGCCTGCGAAAAACATGAGCGTTAATTGACGAGGTTTTCCAGTTTTTTCTGGTTGATGACCTTTATGTTCCCGTTATTAATTTCAATTAATTTTTCGGTTTTG
>CBIGQT010000368.1:0-3890 GCA_966191655.1 uncultured Ginsengibacter sp. | reverse complement strand
TAAAGCTCACGCTAACGCCCCTGTTTTTTAAAGTAGTATAATAGCCAAGGTTTGTTGTGCTCGATGAATCAACGATGGCTTGATCATTTTGCCATGTTGCAATACTATTTCCATCTGATGTTCGTGATAAAAATATTCCGCTTAATGTAATATTCAACGACGCCCGCGGGCTGAGTGTGTAGTCAATTCCTGTGCGGATGTTGTGATTATAACCTTTGGTGAACATATAGAAATCCTGTACCAGGATTGATTGAACGGTACTGTTATCTGCTTCAAAATATTTACGATAAGCATATAGCTTAACGTAAGTACCAAATGCAACTAAATTGTAATTAATAAAAAAATTGATAGCTCCTTTATGAATATTAAAAATAAAACTGTTGTTGCTCTTTGGAAATTTTCCTTGTGCAAATGTGCTGGTGATGCTGCCATATACACCTTGCCTGCTTGATTTTTTTGTTTTGATGTTTATTACTCCCGCACTGCCTGATGCTTCATACTTAGAAGATGGATGTTCGATAATTTCTATTTCACTTACCTGTTCGGAGGTAAAACCGCTTAAATAATTTGTTAAGTCACTTCCCCCTAAATATGTCTGCTTTCCGTCAATTAAAATCAACACACCTGTTTTACCTTTTAATGCGATTCCCCCGTTGCGGTCAATCGATACTCCCGGCAATTTCTCCAAAGTTTCCAATACCGAACTGCCCATGCTGGTAAGACTTGCATCCATGTTAACCACTGTTTTATTGGTGTTAAGTTCTATAAAAGGTTTATGCGCCTCAATGGAGACTTCTTTTAAATAACCTTCAAGTGTATCCATTTGTACAGGTAATAAAACAGGTTCGTTTTTATTAACAGAGAAAGGTTGTGATAAAAAATTATTATATCCAATGTGAGTTGCTTTTAATAAATATTTTCCCGGATTCACTTTTGTAAATGAAGCAATTCCGCCAGAATCAGATACCTGTATTTTTACAACTGTTGAATCGTCTTCTTTTAGCAGTAAAACGGTTGCGTTATCCAAAGCGGCTTTACCTGCATTTGAAATAATTGCTTTTACAGAGCCTGCAGAATTTGTTTGCGAAATGGCGGGCGCTGCCTCAAAAAAAATTGAAAATAGTAAGAGGTATTTTTTCATAAAATGTAATAACGCTACCATACTTTCAGTAAAGCATTTTCAGTTTCGGAAAAATAGGAATATGGATTCAATTGCAATGATTTGGAAGGTTCTAAAAAAACGAATTGACTCAAATAAGCAATATTTGATAAATAGAATTTAATGCAGGCATTCAGGAGGTATTATATTATTATAGCTTATTGTTATATTATTATAGCTTATTATTTTATTATTATTACTCATTGGTATATTAGATGAAATTTTTACAACTCGTTACATGCAACGAAGCATTTTGGCGGAATATTCTTTTAAAAATATTATTTTATCGGTATAATAAATTGTTTAATTTAAATTTGATGTAATCAAATAGGTAAATGAAGTTTTTTGCAATCCTTATACCCTGCTTATTTTTTCTATCGGTTTCTTTTTCCCAAAATATAAACGTTGATTCTACAACGGACATACAGGTGAAGAATGCTCTTTCCGTTTATAACCACTATACCGATGGCAATGCACCTATATATAACGGCACCGACTACCTGTACTATACTTTTCAAATGGAAGGCGATCCTTTTTTTATAACAACGAATCTTACAAAAGGCTGGGTAGGTTACCAGGGAAGAATATACAATAATCTTTCGATGGGCTATGACATACAGAGAAACCAGGTAACCATTGCTACACCGGATAATTTGGCAAGAATAGTTTTGCAGAATGAACTGGTAGATAGTTTTTATTTGTCAGGGCACACATTTATAACCCTCACTGAAGATTATAAGCAAAACCTTTCTAACACCGGGTTTTACGATTTATTATTTAATGGACAGGTTCAGCTTTTAGCAAGAAGAATTAAAATAAGGGAAGAAGTTATCAAAGATGATTTTCTTGTACAGGTATTTACCGAAAAGGATCTTTTTTACATTCATAAAGGAAGCTTGTATTACCTGGTAAGTAATAAAAAAGAGGTTTTCAGACTGTTTGGTGATAAGGTGCATGGAGTAAAAAAAATGATGCGTCACGAACACATTAAACTGCAACGAAAAAATTTTGAACCCGGTTTATTAAAATCGGTGGAATTTTATGACCAGCTAATTCACTAATATGCAAAAGAAGGTTTATTTATTTCTATCTTTTGTCTTACTTTTTACCTGCCTGAAAGTTTCAGCACAGCAGCATAATGACTTGATTACAGGAGATTTTCATGAAGCTTCTTTCGGGGATTTTATAAAAAAAATAGAGGCGCAAACCAATTACCATTTTTATTATGATCCCTCAGCGTTTGACAGCACTACCATTACCATTTCTTTTACTAACGCTCATTTCGCTTCTGTATTAGATAAAGTATTTGCCAACGCTAATTGCTTTTATACCGTGGATAAAGACAACAATGTATTTATTACAAAAGGGGCAGCCCTTTCTACTGAACTTCCCACCGGGTTTTTTAACGGAGAAAAAGATACCCGGAAAATGATTGCCAAAAGCGATTCAGGCGTTTCGGTTCATATGAACAATCAAAAAAAGATACAACAGGCAATATTAGTTGAAAATAAAGTATATGATATTGGCATAAAAAGGAATGAAGCGCCCAATGGAAAAGTAAATATTGCAGGATACATACGCCAATCCGAAACCGGGGAATCAATATCAGGCGCTCTTATTTATATTGATCATCCGCACATCCAGGTAAATAGCGACCAGTTTGGATATTATTCCATGATACTGCCTGCCGGAAGGCATACACTAAACATTATTGCTCCCGGTATGTTTGATACAAAACGCCAGGTAATGCTTTATTCTGATGGTAAGTTTGACATTGGCATGAATGAAAAAATAGTTAAGTTAAGAGAAGTAGTTATAGAAGCTGCGAAAGAAAAAAATGTCCGGAGCACCAGCATGGGAGTTGACAAACTGAATATGGTAGACATAAAACAAATACCTTCCGTATTGGGAGAAGCAGATGTATTAAGAGCGGTACTTACCTTGCCCGGAGTTAAATCGGTAGGTGAAGCGAGCACCGGTTTAAATGTAAGAGGAGGAGCCACCGATCAAAATCTTATTTTGTTCAATGGAATGAACGTTTATAATCCGGCACATCTTTTTGGTTTCTTTTCTGCTTTTAATCCGGATGTAATAAAGGATGTAACATTATATAAAAGCAGTATCCCTGTAAAATATGGCGGAAGAATTTCTTCGGTGCTTGATATTACTTCTTTGGATGGCAATGATAAAAAATTCTCAGGCTCAGCGGGCATAGGACCGCTTACCAGCAAAGTAACTATTGAAGGCCCTCTGATTGACAGTACTACTACATTTGTCGCGGGTGTAAGAACAACTTATTCTGATTGGCTATTTAAATTGTTACCGCAGGATTATGAAAATAGCCATGCTTCTTTCGCGGATGGAACTTTACACATCAATCATAAAATAAACAGCAAAAACAATATTTACCTAAATGGATATATCAGCGGTGATAAATTCAATCTAAATAGCGATACCGATTATCAGTATCATAATAAAAATGCAAACATCAATTGGAAACATAATTTTACGAATCGCTTTTATGGAGTGCTTTCTGCAGGTATTGATCATTACGATTACCAGGTTGCCAACTACGGAGATTCGGTAAATGCATACAAACTCAAATTCGCCATTAATCAATATAAGGCTAATCTTGATTTTAGTTATTTCCTGAATAATAAACATACACTATCATTCGGGTTAAGCAGCCTTTATTATGATGTACATTCAGGATCGGTTAATCCTTTAGGAA
>CBIGQT010000367.1:0-3891 GCA_966191655.1 uncultured Ginsengibacter sp. | reverse complement strand
AAATTTCTGTTTTTCAAACACGAAGGTGGTGGTATCTTTTTGAGCATAATAGCCGGGAACTGAATTCTGATGAGAGATGCTAATACCTGCCTGAATGGAAAAGTCATCATTAACCTTCCTGGCAATCATTAACTGGTTAAAAAAAGTCCAGCGTTCTGTTGGGTAGGTATAGAGAAAATGGTCAGGATCTGCCTTAGTCGCATATGCAATGTTGCCATAATAGGTAATACTGACGGGGTATTTGTCCTTTGTTTGTTTCAAAATTGCATATTTGGCGCTTCCGTCTAAAAGCATATTGCCATTATTTCTTGTGGCTCCGAAACCAAGGTTTAAATTATTAACAGGTGCGTAGCTAAAACCGATACGCATATTAGCAGTAGCATAAATTCCCCACAAATCACTAATACCATTTTCAACGGTTCCAAACCTATGCTGAATATCTGCTTCAAACGTACCTTTTACAGGAACAATTGCCGTTTGGTCGTCGATGATCCAAACACTGCGAAATGTATTTTTTACCGGTTTGTGCTTCACCGGTGCTTCAGTTTGTGTTACAGCGGCAGTACTATCGTCTTGTGCAAAAGATATGCTATTCACCGATAACAATAAAACCAGTAAATAAATACAAGGTTTCAGTTGTTTTATTGATGTATAAATAATTTTTTTCATTTGATTATTTTTTAAAATCGCTTAATTGTTGGGAGCACCATTTCTTATCCAATCATAAATTTTTTGCCTTTCCGCCGCATCAGGAATGTGCACTTGCATATTCCCGTTAATTTGTATATAAAGCTCGCTTTGCTCAGGTATTACTGTATTGACATACCCGCCGATAAGTTGTTGATATGATACATCAGGATTTAAATAAGGTACTTGAGATCCTTTTACGTGGCAACCGGACAATGCGCAATTTGTATTAAAGATGGGCTGAAGATCATTGCTGAAACTTACATATTGAGGGGGCTTGGTGGAAACGACAGTTGGAAGAATTACATCTTTGTAACAACTAATCAAAGCCAAACTCATAAAGAGCCCCATTCCCGCAAATATTAATAATCGTTTCATTTTAAATAAATTTTTGAGTGATTATTTATTATGGAAATTCATGTTAGCCTGAATGGAAATAATATCTGATATTTCGGCGGTCGTTATTCCAAAAGATCTGCAGTTGAACTGAAAATTTAATTGCAACCCATATACATTTTATTTCGAAGCTGTACCCGCCCCAATCGTTGATCTTTTGACGTATGAAAGCGTTCCATTAACAGTTGTGTCGTGAGGTGCAGAAAGTAAACCCTGCCAACTCATTACCATCGTAACGATATAGCCGGGACTTTTGGGATCAAGTTCCACTTTGGTAGTTCTGATAACCGCGACGTTTGAGTCCAGGAGGTTTTGTATGCCGGTTATTATTTTTGGGGCAGCTACGTAGCCTAAATAACATCCGCCATCTCTTCCAGGCTCGCCCGTATTAGATGTATTCATCTGGACATAGCCATTGAAGTAAGTTTTTGTGGGGTCGTTTTCATAAAAAGCCCAGGAAGTGTCGAGTACCGGCTGACCGTTTGTGGTATAGAGTTGCTTTGCTGAAGCGGGAACACTATTTAATCCAAAACTGTTAAACCTGCCAGTCAGCAAAGCGCCTTGCTGCAGGTAGTCGCCTGACCATAAGACGCTGGAATGTACCTGGTCCATTTTCCATTGTGTTGTATCACCCCTTGTTTCCGTTCCGGGAAGAAAAACACCATTGCCACGATTAATAACAACGGTACCTGTTGATGGATCAGGCAGAATTAAATCCTTATGTGTGCAACCCGCAATGTAACCATAGCCACTAACCAGGATTATTGCAATTAAAAGTGTGGTGTTGCTAAGAAGTTTCATATTTTAAAATTTTAGATGAATAGTTACTAAAAAATTCCGGTGCTAAACTATAACATGACGGGAACGAGGTCTATGACAGCTATCAATTAATGAGGTGACATTTATCACAGTTTTCCAATTAAAATCAGTTAAAAAGAAGGAGGGTCACAGAGATAAAATCTGTTCTCTAATGTAGTTATTGACTTTGAAGAGTTTTACTTATCCGGGACTAAAGGGTCTCTCACATTATCCGGGTAGTAACTTTTTTTAGAAGGCCAGACAAGGAAATATAATAATTCCGTAAGGACAAATGCTCCAAGATTTGAGAGAAGACTGATAGTATATATTTTCATATCATTCTTTAAAATATTCTCATCTCCTGATGAGCCAAATTGAACGACGGGATCCTTTGCTATAAAGAAAAAAACACCAGGTTATGAATTAAGCTTAACGCCTTTTTTTTGCTAAGTGCAGGTATCCGGAAAAGTATTGAAAGTAGTCCCCATATCATCAGGTAAGTATGAAGCGCCATCTGTTTTATGTTTGCGGATGTATAATAAAATTTAATTTTTTCAATTGAAGACCAAGGTATAAAATGCCATTGAATGCACAGCAAAAGGTAAAACAGAAACTATCCTGTTTTAAAAAATTCTCTTTGTTCTCTTGTTTCCAGTAAAAAATAAGATAACGGCATAAAGTAATGGATAACCAGAAAAGAAAGCCATTAGCTCTAACTGCTGGACGTAACCGAAAAAACTATTTCCCATTTTATATTTATGTTTCGGTAGTTTTTGATATTGCTGTGTGAAAGAAGGAAGCACTGCATGCTTTTTTCTTCCGTAACTTTTGCAGGTGAAAATCATACAATTTCTTCGTCCAAAAACTTCGTTAATTCAACAAAGGCAGCATTGCATCAAAATCGACTTTTGATTCTTCCAATGGAGCTAATGTTCTGTCCTGGACGACAGTGCCAAACTTCCTCAAATCAAATTTCTCTTTAAATTTAGAAAAGGAATTCCTGATCATCGTTATCAATTCATTTTTATCAATTACGTCCACGAGGTCTATCACATAAGAATCTTCTCCTACGTATTCAAGAATTGTTTTATTTCCAATAACGAAGTGACAAGTGAACCTGCAGGCGATTCCTTTTTTGGTGGGTGCCCTTTTCCTCATTACATCCAGGCTTGTAAAACTGAGTATTTTTTCTTCGGCTTCATTAAAGTTAGCCGGTGGATGATAATGCCATTCGGTAACAACAAGTTCAGTTTGCTCTATCATTAAGTTGCTGTTGGGTTGGTTAAAAATTAAAGAAATATAAAAATTCCGGTTATTTTTTTAAAAAGAAATAAAGCCAGGAATTTTTAGAACGCGATTTGATCAATTAATTCCACAGGTGATTTTTTACACTTGTTTTCTATTCCTGGTGTAATCCCAGTCATCATAAAACCTTTCATCGAAAGTGTGTTCCGAAGGCTTTCCATGTTTCAACACAACGTAAACCATATACACGATCAGAAACGGTGCGAAAAAAACCATCGAAAAAATAACGCCAACATCTGAGTTCAATTGAAGCAACAACTGGAATATTACGACATAAACTGTTGCTACGGCAATCGCGGTTTTAGGCTTTTTCATTTTATTTATTTTTAATGAAAAATATTTTCTATAAACCGCAACAATTAACCTGCCAATAGTTACGATGACAATCTATAAACAGATAGTAACGTTTAATTTTCCGGACGAATGCAACAATTGATTACACCTTTCTTTTCCGTAGTAATTTTCGGGCTTACATATGGTATTCCAAGGCCCATACCACGCAGTATCAGAAGGCATGCCATTAGCGTCATCATATAAGGATATGCTTTACGAATTTTTTGTCGAAGGCTGATGCTTACATAATTTCCGAAGAATGCAATGCTCCACATCATGGGTAGTGTTCCTAACCCAAAGAAAGCCATGAAAATCATGCTGCTTACAACACCTCCTGTTGCGGTTGCTATTGCGGCCGCCATATAAACCATT
>CBIGQT010000366.1:0-3904 GCA_966191655.1 uncultured Ginsengibacter sp. | reverse complement strand
CCATTTTATCATGATGATAACCTCAGCGATCTTCCCATGAAATTTTTTGTGGGAGAAATAATAAGGGAGAAAATCTTTTATTTATACCAGGACGAAATTCCATATCATGCCACTGTATTGGTACAGGAGTTTAAAGAAAAAACAACGCTTACAAAAATTTCGGCAGATATTATTTTGCAAAGAGAAACGCAAAAAGGAATTGTATTAGGTGAAGGCGGAAAAATGATTAAAGAACTGGGAACCCAGGCCAGGAAGGATATTGAAGCGTTTATTGGAAACAAAGTTTTTCTCGAGTTGTTTGTAAAAGTGCGGCCAAAGTGGAGAGACAATGAAATACAATTGAAGGAATACGGATACTAATAAATGTGCGATGTACAATATTTGATGTACGATGTTAATAAATGTCCGTACTTTATAATTGATAGAAAATAATTAATAATTAAAAACTGCCATTGAACCCTCCTTTGGAGGGCAGGGAGGCCACATCATTATGAACTCATTTGGAGGAATTTTCAGAACAACAATTTTTGGCGAATCACATGGCGATTTTGTGGGTATTAATATTGACGGATGCCCTCCCGGAATCGGTATTAAAACAGGTGATTTCTCAGAAGATATTGAAAGGCGCAAGCCCGGAGCAAAAGGAACAACGCCACGTAAAGAAGATGATATTCCTGAGTTTATAAGTGGTGTATTTAATGATGTAACAACAGGGGCGCCACTTACTATCTTATTTAAAAATAGTAATACAAGAAGTGGCGATTATGAAAAACAAAGAGCCGTTCCCAGGCCCGGCCATGCTGATTTTGTTGCACATAAAAAATTTAATGGCTTTGAAGATTATCGTGGTGGCGGCCATTTCAGCGGAAGACTAACGGTTGCAATAGTTGCTGCCGGTGTTGTTGCAAAAAAAATTATTGCATCGCTTTCTTCTGAAAATAAAATTGGCATTCACGCATCCATTCTCCAAATAGGAGGAGAAAGCAATATTGAAAAAGGATTACAAAAAGCTATTGATGAAAAAGATTCTATCGGAGGAATCATTGAATGTACAGTTAGTAATTTGCCAATTGGTTTAGGAGAACCCTTTTTCGATTCTGCAGAATCCTTATTAAGTCATGCGGTATTTTCTATTCCGGCAGTAAAAGGAATAGAATTTGGGGCAGGTTTTGCTGCTGCAAAAATGTTTGGAAGCCAGCATAACGATGCCATCATAAACGCAGATGGAAAAACAAAAACAAATAATGCCGGCGGAATTTTAGGTGGCATAACCAATGGGAATGATTTGGTTTTTCGTATCGTAGTTAAGCCAACTTCGTCTACGCCAAAAGAGCAACAAACCTTAAATACAGAAACCGGGCAGGTAGAATCTTTTTCAGTAAAGGGTAGACATGACCTTTGTATTGCATTAAGAGTGCCGGTTGTTTTGGAAGCCGTGACGGCAATGGTTATTGCCGATTTGCTATTGCTACGAAAGTAGTGAGTTGCAGTTGTAGGTAATAAGTTTTAAGTGGTGAAAAACCCATTCATAATTTATATTTCATAACCTATAATTACAAATGAACATCTTCAATAAAGAAAAATTCTGCAGGTTCATTTTTTAATAAGTTGATTGAAAGAATATCAAACTGAATTCGCTTCCATTCAGGATAAACAAACAAAAATTCTTCAGAAGCATTTATAAGATTAGTGACTTTCTTTTTTGTTACATCATCTTCAGGATAACCAAATTGTTTTGTTCTTCTTGTTTTTACTTCAATAAAATGCAACACATTATTTCTAGAAGCAATCACATCAACTTCCCAATTACTATGCCGCCAGTTTTGGTGAAGGATTACAAATTCGTTTTGCAGTAAATATTCCAATGCCATCTGTTCACCAAGTTTTCCAGTATTAATATGATGGGCCATATTACAATTTAGCAAATTAAATATTTATTATTTTTTTATAGCGCTATTTTAAAAAAACTATTATTGCTTACCTTTGCTTCAAAGGGAAATTATGAAAATTACAAAGCAGCTGATAACAGGATTTATTTTACTAATTGTTGTTGCATCATTATATAGAATTATGCCCGGAAGGCCTTTTGGATTTGCGCCACAAATTGCGATGGCTATTTTTGCCGGGGCTGTTATTAAAGATAAAAAATTTGCTTTTCTTGTTCCGCTTTTATCAATGTTCATTTCCGATGCCTTGTATGAAGCTCTATACAGGGATGGTATTGGTAATATACAGGGATTTTACGAAGGACAGTTTACCAATTATGTTTTGTTCGGCCTGATGGTTTTTTTCGGATTCTTAATTAAGAATTTTAATGTTGTGAGAATCGCCTCGGCTTCCATAGCTGCTCCAACTGCTTATTTTTTCTTATCGAATTTTATGGTTTGGACAAGCAATTCTCCGTTAGCTGGTTTGGGAAGGCCAAAAACTTTTAATGGCCTTGTTTTAACTCTTGCTGACGGCTTGCCTTTTTATGCCTGGAGCATTGCAGCTACCATAATATTCTCTGCTATATTATTTGGAAGTTATTTTCTTATTACCAAACCTTCAATTAGAACTTCTTCATTAAAACCAATAGGAAACGGTATTACGAATTAATATTAGCCTCGTATCCTTCATCAATTAGGAGATTGTTATCGTCTGCTGCTTCTGTTGCCAGTATATCGCAGCGGTTATTAAAAATATTTTCTGCATGGCCCTTTACCCATTTAAAATTGATATGATGTTTTTTGGCAAGCTCATCATACCTTTCCCATAAATCGCGATTTTTTATATTGCCTTTAAAATTTGTTTTAATCCATTTTGTAAGCCAGCCTTCCATTACAGCTTTTACAACATAGTTGCTGTCAGAATAAACAACCAGGTTTAAATTGGGTTTTTTTAACGCCTCCAAAGCAGCAATAACTGCCATAAGCTCCATACGATTATTAGTGGTAAGTTTATATCCCTGCGCTAATTCTTTTTTTATTTTGCCCCATAATAATATTGCTCCATATCCTCCCCTGCCGGGGTTTCCTCGTGAAGAACCATCAGTGTAAATTTTTATAACATCACTATGTTCATTCATTGATGGCGCTTTTCATTATGAATTTTTACAGGGATATTTTCTATTTTAATGGCCTGCGCTTTTGTAAGTCACTAAATCAATGCCTATACCTGAGGCATTACCGTTCGATCCTCCATTAGTTACAAAATACCTGAATGCAAATCTTGATTTTATGGCTGCACTTAAGCCGCTAACAGTAATTTCAAAACGTGTCCATTGCGTCGGATAAGCAAACGGTTCAGGATGAATGACGCTGCTATAGACAAGGTTTGGATTTATATCGAGGAGGATTTGTGTAAAATTTCCAACATCAAGTCCATTTCCAACATTAACAGTATCATTCGATGGATTCATTCTTACCTGCAGGCTATTCCCAAAATCTGTCGTATCACTTACACCATCAAAAAGTTCCCATGCTCTCGTATAAAAAGATATCTTATCACCATTTTGCATAAGGATAGACGGCGAAACAAGCCAGTTACTGATAGTTCCTTTGTCTGCTGAAGTAGACAAATAATCAATGCCTATAAAACCTGCATAATTGCCTTTATTGGAGTATGCATCAAAGAAAGGAGGATTGCCGCCGCCATTTTTCCAATTGCTGCTTCCTTTCGGATCGCTGGTATTTATAAATTGCCAGCCACGGTTTACTGCGGCAGTCGAAGAATCAAACTCCTCGGTAAAGGACTGATCCGGCGGAACCATTATTACATGAGTATTATCTTTTTTGCAGGAGTAAAATATCAAAGCAGCTATGCTGACGACTATATAAAATTTTAAAAAAGGGCTTCCCATATATTTCTGTTCACGGATTATTTATGTAATTAAATATGAGGTGAAATTAATATTTTTTAGAGA
>CBIGQT010000365.1:0-3909 GCA_966191655.1 uncultured Ginsengibacter sp. | reverse complement strand
ATGAAGCCAATGCATTGTTGCTAATGGAATCTATTGTTTATGGCTTTGCCGATAAATCAATTCAAACTCATTATAGTAATGCTTTAAATAAAATAAAAGCTGTGCTTAGGAATTCTCAAAAAGAAAAACTGGAATTTCTCAACAATAATATAAAGCTTCAAATACCGCCATGCTTTGTAAATAATTATGAATACTTATCTGTAATTCAAAATACGATTACTTCAAAAAGTGTTATTGAATTTGAATATAAAAATAATAATAATGAAATAAGTAAAAGGCACGCGGAGCCCATAGGGCTTATATTTTATGCCTTAAACTGGCATCTGATTGCCTGGTGTAAAATGAGAAATGATTATCGCGACTTTCGCGTATCAAGAATTTTACGTATAAAAAATACAGAAATTCCATTCGGCAAAACAGATCATATAGAATTAAATGAGTATATGAAACTCTTGCCTGTAAATTATTAATTTTTTTTAAAAATTAAAAAACGGGCTGCCATAGGGTTGTCAGTATGTGTCATTTTCTTTGTATAAATAAAAATTATAAATTATGACACTCATTCAATTTTTCTTAAAGCAACTTGACGATGAAGCGAAAACAACAAGCAAAATGCTTTCAATTATTCCTGACGATAAGTATAACTGGCAACCACACACGAAAAGCATGACTATTCGCAGCCTTGCTACCCACATTGCTGAACTTCCCTCGTGGATTACAATGATACTTAATACAAGCGAACTGGATTTTGCATCCAGTCCTTATACGCCGCACATGATAAATAACACAAAAGAATTAATGAGTTATTTTGAAAAAAATCTTAAAGATGGTCGTGAACATTTGGAAGCTGCAAAAGAAAAACAACTCGATGAAAACTGGACATTAAGAAACGGAAAAGATATTTACAGCACTGCTCCAAAAAGGGAAGTCTTAAGGATGGTTTTCAGTCAGATAATTCATCACCGGGCGCAATTAGGGGTATGTTTAAGATTATTAAATGTTCCGATTCCAGGAAGTTATGGCCCAAGTGCAGACGATATGAGTTTTTAATAAATTAGAAACATCAATCTTCCTTAGTTATTTTCTCCGATAAAGATGGTTTTAATTTTCGCTTGTACCTCCAGGATTGACCTTTGTGATGTGTAGGAATTTCATTCCCCAATATTTTACCCCAGGGTTTTAATCCATCTACCCTGTCAAAAATAATTTTAAGCACCGCTATGAAAGGTATTGATAAAAACATGCCGGATAAACCCCATATTGCTCCACCCAATAAAACAATTACAATTGATACCAAAGCATTAATCTCCACTTTGGATGATACAATACGTGGCACCAAAATATTATTGTCAATAAATTGTATTACCATGTAGGCCACTAAAATTTCTATCTGCGTACTAAAGCCATCTTTTGTAATGGTAGCAATAATTATTGGCAAGGCAATCGCGATGATACCACCAATGTATGGAAGTATATTTAATATAGCACCGATAACTCCCAATAAGATTGCGTATTGCACACCGAGAATAAGAAGCGCAGCAGAATTTAATGCGGCTACAATTATGGCTTCAAGAAGCAGACCAACCATATAACTTTGTATGGCGCTTTTGGTTTGCTGTAAAACAACACCAACCTTTCTGGAATCTCTCTCAGCAAAAACTTCATAAAGAAAGTTAAGAATAAGTGTTTTATAAAAAAGTATGAGGAAAATATAAACCGGCAACAAAACAATTACGCTTAAAGAACCTAATACTGTCCCAAGAATCTGAGCCATCACAGGTTTCAGATCATTTCCCGCTTCGGAAAGCAATTGCTTTTGCTTAACTAAAGAGAGAGAATAATCATCACGAAGCCAAATCTGGAATTGACCGAATAATTCAGAAAATTTTTGTTTTAACTCAGGCATATTCGCAGAAAACTTTACCATTTGCGATGAAATAAAAACCATTAAACCTGCTGTAAACAAAACAAATAAAAGAAGGGCTATGATTATTGCAAGTATTTTCGGCACTTTCTTTTGTTGAAGCTTGTTAACTATCGGATTTAGAAGTATAGCAATCATCAATGAAAATGCAAGCGGAATCATAATGCCTTTAAGCATAAATAACATGTACATAAAAAGCATAATACCAAAAAGAGTAACGGTAGACTTAAAATAGAAGGGGTATTTTTTTTCCATAAACTAATTTAGGCTAATCTGGTGTTATGATGGGAATTATTTACATAGTTCTAAGAATTAAAATAATCAATATAGAGGAATAAATTAAAAAAAACTAATTGTTGCAACTCTTTTGTAAAAAGTTCGTATAACATATCATAGAATGGAATTTAATATGAGATGCCTCCTGTTTATAAGATTGCCAAATAACGGTAACTTTAAATATACCGTATTATAAATTAAATTTTTAAACCCTGAACTGATTTTTTTTTAAATACCCTTACAATAATAAACGGTTTCCGGGACAATAATCATAAGTATCAAAAAATGATTTATGAGAGATATCGTGGATTTGCACTAAAAATCGTATTTCGTTATATATATAATTATGAAGAGGCATTAGAAGTAACTAATGATGGGTTCGTAAAGTTCTTTTTACGCATTGAAAAATTCAGGTGCGAAGTGGAAGCAGAAATTGAAAAGATGTTATTAGGTTGGATTAAGAAAATAATGATTAATACATCAATAGATCTCTTAAGAAAAAAAATGTTATTACCGGAAATTGGAGGTATACCAAACTACGTATGGGAAGTTAAAGATAAAAGTGGCGCCGCCGACCAGGTAATGATTTATAAGGATTTGATAAAACTGGTAAAAACCCTTCCTCCTGCTTACAGAATTGTTTTTAATATGCACGTAATAGATGGCTACACTCACATAGAAATTGCAGAAACTTTGGGGATACCTGTTAATACTTCCAAATCAAATTTATTAAGAGCAAAAGCATTAATGCAAAAATATTTAAACCAAAAAGAAGAATTTACTGAATGCAGTATTTAGAAAACGATATGGATGATTTGTTTCAAAGAGCAGCAGAAAACTACCCTCTTCAAAGCGGAAAAGGAGATTGGGAAAGTATTGCCAAAAGAATTGCTGATGAATCTAAGCCCGAAGAAAATACTATTGTATCAAAAATAAAAAAGGATAAAAAATTTATTGGTCTCCTGCTTTTACTATTGATGCTATCAACGGCAGGTTGGCTGATGTTTGAAAATAATTCAGGCAAGGTTTCTTTCGCCCTTAGTAACAAAATAAATAAAGAGAAAGCAGATGAATTTAATAAGAACCAGGTTGAAAAAAATTCTGGCAATTCAGTTAAGAAAGGAAGTGATGATATTTCAATCAATGAAATAAATCCTTATAACAGCAAAAGAAACTTAGTTACTTCTATTGCAACTACCTCGTTTAATTCCGGGATCAATATTAAAACACATGGTGGTGAGAAAATAACTAATGAAATCGCGGATACTGAGAACAATTATTTCAATAACAATCTTGCAGGTGACGATTATTTTAAAAAAAATATTGATAAAATATTATCAAAAAATCTGATTGAAAGCGCTGAGAAAATTTCAATAAAAGATCAGTCACTTACTTTATCAATAAATAACAATCTAAACAATACAACAAATAAAAACAATAATACAAATGAAACAAAAACTGTGTCACAGAAAAAAAAGGGCATTTACCTTGGAATGGTGGCCGGGCTTGATTTTAGCAAAGTTGAATCTACATCTTTTAGCAGCGGTTTTGATGCAGGGTTAGTTGTCGGTTTTAGAATGAATAAAAGATTTTCTTTAGAATCGGGCATTATCTTAAACAAGAAAAATTATAGTAGTGACGGGAGTAATTTTGACATGAAAAATTTAGGTTCAACAATGCCTGCAGGTATGACAATAAATAGTCTTCAG
>CBIGQT010000364.1:0-3934 GCA_966191655.1 uncultured Ginsengibacter sp. | reverse complement strand
GGCTTTTTAAAATGTTTTTCTACTAAGTATCCTTCATGTTCACTTTGCATATTAACATCCCATTTATCAATCAAAAACTGGAACTTCTTTTTCTTATTATGATGTGATTCTTTTAAAATTTCAATTGCTTCCGTATAAGTAATTCTTTCAAAATTATTATTAGTTACAAATTCAAGTTTTTCAATGAGTCCCAACTCATTTCGTTCATTTTGTGGCTTTTGTTTTTCCTCTTCTAAAAGGCGTAATGCAAGAAAGTCAAGGTCTTCGCGATTGTTGTCTAATGCATATTTGATAATGTACTTTATGAATTCTTCGGCAAGGTTCATATCATCTTCAAGATCGCTGAAAGCCATCTCAGGCTCGATCATCCAAAATTCAGCAAGGTGACGTGCCGTATTAGAATTTTCCGCACGAAAAGTTGGACCAAAAGTATATACATCTGACAGTGCTAACGCTCCAAGTTCTGCTTCAAGTTGGCCACTAACTGTAAGGTTTGTGGCACGTCCAAAAAAATCTTCTTTATAGTTTATAGATCCATCTTCATTTTTTGAAGGATTTAAAAGATCAAAATTTGTAACGTGAAAAGTTTCACCGGCACCTTCTGCATCCGAAGTAGTTATAATGGGTGTGTGTAAATAAACAAATCCTTTATCATTAAAAAACTTGTGAATAGCAAAAGCAAGCGAATGCCTGATACGAAAAACAGAGCCAAATGTATTTGTGCGAAATCGTAAATGAGCAATTTCCCTTAAAAACTCAAGGCTGTGTTTTTTTGGCTGCAAGGGAAATTTTTCCGCATCGCTATCGCCAATTACTTCAATAGAAGCAGCTTTTAGCTCAAATTTTTGACCTTTACCTAAAGAGGTTAAAATTTTTCCTGTTACTTTCAAAGAAGTGCCTGTAGTAACTCTTTTTAGTAATGAATCGTCATATTGGCCAAGTTCGGCAACAACCTGTAAATTGTTATTGGTGCTGCCGTCATTTAAGGCAATAAACTGGTTGTTCCTAAACGTTCTAACCCAACCCATAACAGTTATCGTGTGATTGGTCAAATCAGAAGTTAAAACATCCTTTATTCTTATTCTGGTGTTAAACATTTCTTTATGAATTATTGCAAATATAAAATATCACCGAAAGCTTTCCAGAAGGAAAATTCTTAATACAATTTGTATGAAAGTTAGTTGATATAGTTATTATACAAAAACCAAAAAAGAAAATCATAATTTAATAATATTTTCTTTTTTTGTAAATTTGGTGTATTATTGCATAAGAAAGCTGACTGTTACTTCTTTGCTACGGTCTTATCAGTATAAGTTTTAATTGAATCCATTCCATAATAAATCATCAAAATTTAGATTTGTAATTTTCAGGTTCGTTTGATAATTAATCTACACGCCTCTTTATGTATGACATTTTACAACTGAACGATATGCTCGTTCCGGAGTTACTCGATATAGCAGAACAAGAAAGTATTTCCAACGCAAAAACATTAGATAAACAAGAATTGATTTATAAAATTCTTGATAAACAAGCAGTAATGAATAACAGTGAAAAAACCCCCGCTGAACCAGAAAAGCCCAAGCGGAAAAGAATAATTAAAACAAAGCCTGAAGAAGTTTCTTCCGATGACACTGTTATTACCGATTCAACAAAAGAGACAAAGCCAAAGAAGCTGGAGGAGAAAAGAAAACCTGTTAAAAAGCATAAGGAAGAAGACTCTGAAGCAGGCGGCGAGGTAGAACATCACAGGAGACCAAAGGAAGAGCTTTCTGATCCTAAATCAATAGCGCCTGGATTAGTAGAATTATTAAATGATGAAAATGAAGAAGAAATTCTGGAACCTCCTTTAAATAATGGCTACCAAAATCAACATAAAACCTATCAACAGAAAAAAGAGCCTGCTTTTAATATTGAATTTGACGGTGTAATATTAGCGGAAGGTGTTTTAGAAATGATGCCCGATGGTTACGGCTTTTTAAGAAGCAGTGACTATAATTATCTTTCTTCTCCCGATGATATTTACGTTTCTCCATCCCAAATAAAATTATTTGGATTGAAAACCGGTGATACAGTTTATGGTTCGGTTCGGCCCCCAAAAGAAGGGGAGAAATATTTTGCTTTATTGAAAGTAGAAACTATAAATGGGAAGGGTCCTGAAGAAGTTCGTGACCGCGTTCCCTTCGACTATTTAACACCACTCTTTCCTTTCGAGAAATTAAATTTATTTTTAACGCCCAACAATCTTTCTACAAGAATTATCGATTTATTTACACCTATAGGAAAAGGACAAAGAGGACTCATTGTTGCCCAACCGAAAACCGGCAAAACAATGTTGCTCAAAGAAATTGCAAATGCAATCGCAGCAAATCATCCCGAGTGTTATTTGATGATAGTATTGGTAGATGAGCGGCCAGAGGAAGTTACGGACATGGAACGGAGCGTAAAAGCGGAGGTTATTGCATCAACATTTGA
Organism: uncultured Ginsengibacter sp.; assembly: GCA_966191655.1. Lineage (GTDB taxonomy): Bacteria > Bacteroidota > Bacteroidia > Chitinophagales > Chitinophagaceae > Ginsengibacter. Next base: position 1,462 of record CBIGQT010000364.1, on the reverse strand, counting down.
TGAACCTGCTGAAAAGCATGTGAAAGTAAGTACAATGGCTTTGCAAAAAGCAAAAAGGCTTGTTGAATGTGGACATGATGTTGTGATTTTATTGGATAGTATTACCCGCTTGGCAAGAGCTCATAATACTGTAGCACCGGCAAGTGGAAAAGTGTTATCCGGAGGTGTGGAAGCAAATGCTATGCAAAAGCCAAAACAATTTTTTGGAGCGGCGAGGAAAATTGAACACGGAGGATCTCTTACTATAATTGCTACCGCCTTGGTAGACACAGGGAGTAAAATGGATGAAGTTATTTTTGAAGAATTTAAAGGAACCGGTAACATGGAACTTCAACTCGATCGCAGGTTATCGAACCGCAGAATTTTTCCTGCAATTGATATTGTTGCTTCTTCTACAAGACGTGACGATCTTTTACTCGATAAGGAAGTTTTACAACGCATGTGGGTATTACGTAATCACATGGCAGATATGAATCCTGAAGAGGCTATTAATATTTTAATGAAAAATATGAAAGGCACAAAAGATAATATGGAATTTCTTACGTCAATGAATGGATAATAATATGTAGATATAATTTTAAAAAACCACTGATAACAGTGGTTTTTTTGTTTTGATAATAAAATAATTTTGAATGAATGGCGATTGAGCAAGCAGATATTGAAATATTTTTAAAACTTTCAAAAGACTTCCCTGTAATTGATGTAAGAAGCCCCGGAGAATTTTCACATGCCCATATTCCGGGTGCTTATTCATTGCCTTTATTTACTGACGAACAAAGAAAAATTATAGGAACCGCATATAAGCAACAAAGCAGGCAGATAGCAGTAAAAACAGGGATTGGTTATTTTTCCGAAAGAATGAAAAATATCTTCGAAGAAACAGAAGAATTAATAAAATCCTGGCAAGAAGCAAATAATAAAGAAATCATTTCGAATAATAAAGAAACAGTATTAGTCCATTGCTGGCGGGGCGGAATGCGAAGTGGGGCAGTTGCATGGTTATTGAATTTATTTGGATTTAAAATTTATACCCTAAAAGGAGGTTATAAATCTTTTCGTGGCTGGGCGCTTGCCCAATTTGAAAAAAAATATAAAATAAAAATTCTCGGAGGTTACACCGGTTCCGGCAAAACAAGATTACTTCAGGAAATAAAGAAGCAAGGGAATAATATAATTGACCTGGAAAGTATCGCCAATCATAAGGGTTCCGCGTTCGGTGCTCTGGGAGAAAAAATTCAACCAGGCCAGGAAATGTTTGAAAATCTTCTTTCAATAGAATTGTATAAAGCAACATGGAGAGAAAATCAAAACATAACTAACGAGGGGCATTACACGAAAACGACCAAAGATGAAATATGGATTGAGGATGAAAGCAGGCACATAGGAATAGCAGGTATTCCGAACGCCCTATGGAAACAAATGAGAGAAAGTCCGTTATTTTTTCTTGACATTCCTTTTGAAG
>CBIGQT010000363.1:0-3937 GCA_966191655.1 uncultured Ginsengibacter sp. | reverse complement strand
CAATTTGAAAATATAGAATCGAAACCAGAAGTTGATATTAATAGTAATTATTCAACTGAGAATATAATAGCTGATGACTTGTTAGCGCAAAGCACATTCCTTAATCATCAATCCGGTTCCGAAATTAAAAAAAACAATAAAGAAAATGATATTCCTGAAACAAACATTATTATTCGGTCACAAGGCATTAGTGGAGTAAAGTCTAACGATATTATTAAAGAGCAAATCATAGTAAATAATTCCAATAACTTACAATCAGATCAACAAATCACTATAAAAAATATCAATTTAAAATATACAACAATAGTAAGCGATAATAACAGTAACAATGTTGTAAAAAATGATCTTTCCGAAACGGATAAAAAGCCGAATAAACTAAAGCAAAAGAATAATAAAATAAGTTGGGTTTATTTCTTAGCTCCCCAGGTTAATAGTGTGGTATTCGGTGGCGAGTCGGTACATCCTGACGTTATCAATCCTTCAGTCATTGCTATTAACCGAAACAACAATAAAGTATTGCATAACCCTGCACCTGGCTTTGAAAGTGGTGTTCAGGTAAATTATCTGCTTGCTAAAAAACTGAGTTTTTCTTCAGGCTTACACATTACGTATTCCGGCTATAACATAATTTCAAACGAAGTACATCCAACGTTTGCAAATTTATTTTTGAAAGATCCTGTCACGGGTGATGTATATTCAAAAAGTTATATTACCCACTATGGAAATGGTACCGGGCAAACGGAAATTTTACTACGAAATTATAATTTACAAGCTTCCATACCAATAGGATTTCAATATGAGTTTTCGGGCAATAATAAAATACAGTTTAATGTGGCTGCTGATTATGAACCTTCTATGATCATAAAAAGTAATGCTTATATTCTTTCTTCTGATGGGAACAATTATATAAATGATCCTGATCTGTTGAGAAAAATAAATATGAGCAGCAACTTTGGTTTGTTTGCCACGTTCAGTTCTGCTAAATTTAAGTGGCAAATTGGCCCAAATGTCCGTTATCAGTGGCTTTCTACTTATAAAACTGATTATACTGTAAAGGAACATTTAATTAATTACGGAATAAGGATTGGCATTTCCCCATTGAGAAAATAATCTTATTTGATAATTTCACTTCGACCACTATTATAAAAAGGTGGTTGCCTCTTGTTTCTTCGCAGCGCTTTTTTATTAGTAATTTTGAGGATGCAAAAACTTTTTAATTCGATTTATTTAACGTCATTGTTTTTTCTATACGCTTGCCATCATAAAGCGGCAAATCAGCATCAATATGTTACCACGGCGGATACTGCTACTAAAGAATCTCAATCAATTTTTCCTGTTACTGAATTTCTTTTAGGACAATTAAAACAAATAGATAGCCTGCCTGTAACTCCGCTAAAAATAGTAATTGATAACGATAAGCGTGATTCTATATGGTTGAAAAAAAAAGACATCAGGCCATTTGCTGCGCCTTTTCTCAATCCTGTGATAGATTCAATTTCTATGCAAAATTTTTTTGAAGAAAAATCTTTTATGGATCAAACGATAAACGCTGTAACACTTTCCTACGACCCTATAAGAAAACTACCTGATTCTAAAAAATTTTTTTATTTTTATTTTTATATAGATCCTCAAAAGAACACGGTGCAAAGAGTTTATATGGTTAAAGAAGAAATTATTAATGAAGCAACGATAACGACGCAACTAACCTGGAAAGTGAATAAAGAGTGTAGTATTAGAATTATAGAACAACAGCCTAAAATGGCTCCCAGGGTAAAAGAAGAAATTCTGAAATGGGATTTTGATGATTAACTTCTATTAACGTAAGCCTAATGAATTATAATTATGACGTCGGAAGTATTTCAGGATGTAATAAAAACACTGCCAACTCACCCGGGAATTTATAAATATTATGATAATAAAAGTGAATTATTGTATGTAGGTAAAGCAAAAAATATTCGTAAAAGAGTTAGTTCCTATTTTATCAAAACATTTACCGGTTACAAAACTCATGAGTTAGTAAGAAGAATTTCAAGAATAGAATTTACTATTGTTGATAGCGAGCAGGATGCTTTTTTGCTTGAAAATTCCCTGATAAAACAATTTCAGCCAAAATTTAATATTAATCTTAAGGATGACAAATCTTACCCATACCTGGTGATAAAAAACGAACCTTTTCCCCGTGTTTTCTTAACGCGGTCAAAAATTGATGATGGCTCTCAATATCTGGGTCCCTTTACCTCGGTAGGTAAAGTGCGTGAATTATTACTATTCATAAAACAAAATGTACAATTACGTACCTGTAAACTAAACCTAACGGAGCAGAATATACGCAAAAGAAAATTTAAAGTTTGCCTTGAGTATCACCTGGGAAATTGTAAAGGGCCTTGTGAAGGTTTACAATCGCTAGATGACTATAACGAAGGTTTAGCGAGACTTAAAAATCTTATGAAGGGAAATCTGAACCCTGTTATCCATCATTTTAAAAATGAAATGGAACAATGCGCCGAAGATATGGAATTTGAAAAAGCGGAGCTTATAAGAAAAAAAATTGAACACTTACAGACTTACAAAGCCAAATCGAAAGTGGTAAATGAGAATTTAGGAACCGTAGATGTATTTTCAATTTTGAAAGAAGGAGATATTGCTTACGTTAATTATCTGATGGTAAATGAAGGAACTATTGTTCTTACTAAAACAATTGTACTGGAACAAAAGCTGGAAGAAACAGAGCAGGAAGTTTTAATATTTGCCATTGGCTACTTACGTAATACATTCAGGAGTGAATCAAAAGAAATTATTATTCCATTTACACTTGAATATCCTGAAGAGCAGGTGTTGTTAACTGTTCCAAAAGGTGGAGATAAGAAAAAACTCTTAGAGCTTTCTGAAAAGAACGTGAACTATTTTATTGACGAATTAAAGCGTAAGAAGATGCTTCAACTCGAAGGTAAATCAGATAAAGAAAAGCAAAAGGCCTTATTGCAATTGCAAAAAGATCTTCACCTGGCTGAGATTCCGGTACATATTGAGTGTTTTGACAATTCTAATTTCCAGGGAAGTTATCCTGTTGCCGCTATGGTTTATTTCAATAATGGTATTCCGGACAAGAGCCAATATAGAAAATTCAATATTAAAACGGTTTCCGGGATAAATGATTTTGCCAGTATGAAAGAGGTTGTTAGCCGAAGATATAAAAGATTAAAAATTGAAAATACATTACTTCCCCAACTTGTAATTATCGATGGCGGAAAAGGGCAATTAAATGCAGCGGTAGAAGCATTGGAAGAGCTGGAGTTAGCAGGGACAACAGCAATCATTGGAGTTGCAAAAAACGAAGAAGAAATTTTTTTTCCCGGCGACCAGCAATCTATAAAATTACCATGGGATAGCGAAAGCCTTAAACTCATTAGAAGGATAAGAGACGAAGTGCATCGTTTTGGAATTAGTTTCCACCGTAACCAGCGTAGCAAGGGGACTTTTGTGAATGAACTGGAGATGATAAAAGGAATTGGAAAAAATACCGCGGACAATCTTCTAAAGAAATTCAGGTCGGTGAAAAGAATAAAAGAACTTTCGCAAGAAGAACTCGCAGAAGTGGTTGGAAATTCAAAAGCTGAGATTATTAATAATTATTTTAAGTCTGGTGATAAATAAGGAGAAAGTTGATTATTTATTTACATAAAAAGGGACAGGGTGGAAATCCAGCCCTGTTTAAAATTCAATATCCTATGAAAAACCGATATAAAAATAAGGGGGAAAAAATAAGTATTTATTTATAAGATCGGATAATTTTCCACATAGCTTCTAACGCAAAATAAAAAAGGGAAGCTTTTCCGCTTCCCTTTTTTACAATATAGTAAATAAAAATTTTCTAATAGCTCCACAAATTCTGCTCGTAGTCAAATACTTTGTTTTGAATTCTTTCACCTTCAAGTAG
>CBIGQT010000362.1:0-3939 GCA_966191655.1 uncultured Ginsengibacter sp. | reverse complement strand
GGAAATATAACTGCCACAGGCACATTACTTTTTTATTTTTTAGAATGCGTTGCATTCCTTAAAAATAAAAAATAGATTTGTGACCTAAACTAAACAGGTATGTCTTACCGTTATGCTCTTCTATTGGTCGTATTCGGAATCATATTTTCTCCCATAATAATTCATGCACAGGAAGCAGTTAAAGTGTCAAGTCAGGAGGAGATTTCAGCTAATAAAAATCTTTTTGAAGGTGATGATGTTCTTCATTTCAAACTTGTTGGAAAATTAAATAGTTTATTTAATGATAGAAGTGATAACAGTTCTTATCATCCGTTATTACTTCAATATTGGCAAAAAGACAGCAGCCTTGTTTCAATTAATATAAGGTCTAAAACCCGGGGGCATTTTCGCCGCATGAAAAGTAATTGCAAAATGCCGCCTCTGTTATTAGATTTCCCTAAAGAACAAAGTGAAAATTCTATTTTTAAAGGCCAGGATAAGCTTAAGCTGGTAGTTCCCTGCCAGGGCGATGATTATGTAATAAAAGAATGGCTCGTATATAAATTATATAATCTTATTTCAGAAAAAGAAAGTTTCCGGGCAAAGCTGGCGCTGGTTGATTTTGAAGATTCTTTAAATCAGCGCAAACCAGAGACGCATTATTGTATCCTTGTGGAAGAAGATAAAAAGATGGCTGAAAGAAACGAAGCATTTGTCTGGAAAAGAAAAATGCTTGATATGAAAAATATAAATCACGAACAGTTTACAACAATGGCTGTATTTCAATACCTGATTGGCAATACGGATTGGGGAATTCCTTATTTGCAAAACGTTGTTTTAATTGCAAGAGATTCTTTAATGCTTCCATTGGCAATTCCTTACGATTTTGATCATGCCGGAATAGTAGATGCTCCCTATGCTGCGCCGGCGCCTGAGCTGGAACTTACTTCTGTTCGCGAAAGATTATATCGCGGATACTGTGAAAAAGATCTTTCGGCTTTTGCACCTACATTTGAATTGTATAATAAATTAAAACCGGATATTTATAATTTGTATACCAATTGTTCATTATTAAATCCTAAGTATATAAAATTTGTAAAAAATTTCTTCGACGATTTTTACAGTACTATCAACAGTAACAAAAAAATAGACAATGAATTTGGGAAACCCTGCACGACTAATCAGCGTATAGAAATTAAAGGCCTGAAAAAATAATTTTCAGCCACTATACAAAATTTGCTTCTCCGAAAGGAGTCTCCATGGGAGTCCTTTGTGACCTTTGGAAAATAATTTTTTTATCATTTCTTTATTGTAATCCTATTATTATTTATTCCAACTATTGTAAGTTTACCTACTTTTAAATCAAATTATTTTTTTGACTTTATTAATCGCGTTCTTGTTTTTTTTTAATTCAATTTTAAACAAACTTTTGTATGAAATTTTTTTGCTCCTGCCTGTGTCTGTGCCTGGTATCTGTAACATCATTTGCCCAGGATACCACAAATGAAATTGCTATTATACCTCAGCCAGTAACACTAGTTAAAAATACCGGTCATTTTTCATTGCCTCAAAATATAATTATCGAATCGCCTTCCTTGCCTGAAATGAAAGAAGTGATTACTTTTTTAAGCAATCGTTTATCTGTACCAACGGGTATTCCGGTGGTTGTAAAAAATTCGGATCCGTCTGCGACTATACAATTAATATTAAATAAAAAAGAAGATAATATTATTGGAAAAGAAGGTTATAATTTATCGGTTACTCCAGCAAATATTATTATAAAAGCAAATGACGCTGCCGGTCTGTTTTATGGCGTGCAAACGCTTATTCAATTATTTCCAAAAGAAATAGAAAGTGCAACTCCTGTTGCTGATGTAAAATGGGAAGCGCCCTGTGTAACCATAACCGACTATCCAAGATTTGGCTGGCGGGGTTTAATGTTTGATGTGGCAAGGCATTTCTTTACAAAAGAAGATGTAGAGAAATATATTGACCAAATGGTGCGATACAAGTATAATATTTTACATCTTCATTTAACTGATGATGAAGGCTGGCGCATAGAAATTAAAAGTTTGCCTAAACTAACGGAAGTCGGTGCGTGGAATGTGAAAAAGGTTGGCTACTTCGGCACCTTTTCAGTGCCTAAGCCTGATGAACCCCGCAACTATGGCGGCTTTTACACACAGGATGATATCAGAGAAATTGTTCAATATGCCAAAGAAAGATTTGTAAATATTTTGCCCGAGATAGATGTGCCCGGCCACAGTCTTGCCGCAATAGCTGCCTATCCTGATTTATCATGTTCCGGCGGAGTAAAAAATATCGGGGTTTCTTCCGGGGAAGAAATTAAAGACTGGGATACTCATACAGCTTTGTATGATGATAATCTTTGTCCTTCTAACGAGAACGTGTACACGTTTTTAGATAAGGTTATTACAGAAGTTGCGCAGCTTTTCCCTTTTGAATACATACACATGGGCGGCGACGAAACTTTCAAAACTTTTTGGGAAAGTAGTGATGCTGTTAAAGCATTAATGAAAAAAGAGAAGTTGAAAAATATGGACGAAGTCCAAAGTTATTTTGAAAAAAGAGTTGAAAAAATTGTGGAATCAAAAGGTAAAAAATTTATGGGTTGGGATGAAATACTTGAAGGCGGCTTAGCGCCAAATGCAGTAGTAATGAGCTGGCAGGGAATGAAGGGCGGCATAAAAGCCGCTGCCATGAAACACGATGTTGTGATGAGTCCTACTACGTTTGCTTACCTGGATTATATGCAGGGAGATCCGGCCATAGAACCCAGGATCTACGCCACTTTGCGATTAAAAAAAACTTATGAGTTTGATCCGCTTCCTGATAGTGTAGATCCAAAATATATTAAAGGCGCACAAGCTAACTTATGGACGGAGCAGGTAACCAATATGCGTCATTTGGAATATATGGTATGGCCGAGAGCATTTGCAATTTCCGAAGATGTCTGGTCGCCAAAAGAAAATAAAAACTGGGATAATTTTGTAACAAGGGTTGAAAAACATTTTGAGCGATATGATGTTGCGCAAATAAAATATGCACCAAGCATGTACGATCCTATTATTAATGCAAGCGAATCGCCGGATAAAAAATTGATAGTCGAATTGAGTACCGAAATAGATGGACTGGATATTTATTACACTTTTGATAATTCTTTCCCAGATAATTTTTATCCTAAATATACAGAGCCGGTTATTGTGCCCGAAGACGCAGTACAGCTTAAACTAATTACCTATAGGGGTGGAAAGCCAATAGGACGAATGATTACAGTGCCTGTAACAGAATTGAAGTCGAAAGCAGATAAGAAAGAAGAATAATAATCGCCCAACGTGATGTTTTCAGTTGATTCATTTTAATTTGTCTGCTCTTGTTTGAAAATTTATAGTACAATTCGGCAACCATTTTTTCAAGTTTAGTTTATCCTGCTGAGTTAGATAATCATCATCAATTCGCATCTTCCGCAAATTTGTAAGTTTTTTAATTTCTGGAGAAATATATTTGATTGGGTTGTCCCAAATTTCCATTTTTTCAAGATTTCTTAAATATGATATATAATCGGGAATTGAATCAATTTGATTGTCGAAAATTAAAAGCTCCTTGAGGTTCGGCAAAAAATGTATTTGAGAAGAAATACTCTTTATCTGGTTTGTGTAGAGATAAAGTGTTTCAAGTTTTTTAAGCCGCGAATCAATAAAAGTCAGATCATTAAATTTATTGTCGTTAAGTGATAGCCATATTAGGTTGGGAATATTTTTTACTTCTTCCGGTAGGTAAGAAGTTTCGTTTGATGAAAAATCAAATTCTTCAAGTGAATCAAGCTTAGACAGATCTGTTTTAATATCTGTGATTTTGGTAGCATTTAAGGTTAAGCTTTTTAACCTTTTAAGATTATAAATACCGGGTGTTATTTCTGTAAGCGGGTTATGACCTATT
>CBIGQT010000361.1:0-3941 GCA_966191655.1 uncultured Ginsengibacter sp. | reverse complement strand
ATATCCATCAGTTCATAAATCCTTGCAAAAGAAGCTGCGGTATAACTTGAATACATGGTACCATTGCGATAACCATATTTTGGTTCTTTTATATCAGAACAGGCAGCACATCCTTCCGGGTCACATTCACCAATAATAACAGGAATATTTTTTAATTCAGGATAAGAATTAACCGCTTCAAAACCTTTTTTAATATCCTTTAATTGTGCGCTCATATTCATGCGTATGTGCCCGTCTGCTAACTCAGGTGCGCCCTTTGCATGAAAGCCAATGTACTGTAATGGCGTTCCGGTTTTTCCCGTTGCATAATTTTTTCCATGTAAGCAATGGTCAATAAATTTTGTAAGGAAACTATATGCTTTATCATCACGCGGGCTTGTGCTGTGCGGACCTCCGATCATGCAATTGGGACAGGCCTTTTTTAATCCATCAACAGCATAATCATAAAGCTTACAATATTCTTCAAATGTACCGGACCAATAACCAATATTTGGTTCATTCCAGACTTCCCATAACCATATAGTTACTTCTTGTTTTCCATAGCGCTCAACAGAATGTTTCACCCATTGATACACCAGTTCTCTCCACTTGTTATAATCTTTCGGGGGATACGTCCAGCCCGTCCATAAATTGCCTCCTGTGCTCCAGTTATGTTCATAAGGTTGCGGATGCGAAGAAAGCGCTTCAGGCATAAAGCCTATTTCCATTAATGGCTTCATGCCTTGTTGCACGTATGTATCAACAATGCTATCTAAAATTAACCAGTTATAAACGGCATTGCCTTTGGCATCTTCTTTATAAGCATCGGTAAAGCTCCATTTAAGATCTGCGTCCTGGCTCTTGCCTTTTGATGTAAGTAAATTATGTGTTCTGATATATACCGGAACCGGGCTTAACGCCTGCAATTCGCCTAATAATTTTTTACCATTTTCACGGGTTGTATAATTAGATTCATCATATCCGAAGAAAGACCAGAATGGCTTCATATCGCCAATTGTTTTTGCGGCGTCCACATGAATTAATGAAGCTTGCTGCTGCGAAAACGAGCAGAGGCAGGTAAGAAGAAAAATATTAATAAATATTACTGCTTTCATAATTTCGTTTACATATGTCCGTTATATTGAATGAATAACTATTTGTTTTGCCATTTAATATTATTTTATTATTGGGATGTAAATGTGTATGTTTTACCGGCAACAGTTGGCACATCATACAACCAGGTTTGTTTTAATTGAGGTAAAGTAATCGTTGCTTTATCCGATATAATTGGCGCAGCAATTTTTTCTGTTTGATAAAATGCGTTGGTGTTTTCACTGCTTGCATCTTTTAAAGTAGTACCGTCGTTTAATTCCATTCTAACTGGTACACGTAGCCGAAGATTGCCGCCTAATGTTGATTTGATAATCGCTTTGATAAGTTTGCCATCTTTCCATTGCATGCTTACAATTTCAAAACCGCCACGTGCCCGCAAACCGCCGATGCTGCCGTTTTTCCAAACATCAGGCAAAGCTGGCAGTAAATTCAAATCGCCATCTTCACTTTGCATCAGCATTTCTGTAATACCGGAAGTGCAACCAAAGTTGCCATCAATCTGAAACGGCGGATGCGCATCAAATAAATTATTGTATGTGCCGCCGCCACTTTCGTTTATGCCAACCGGCGTTAACTGGTTTTGTATAAGCTTATAAGCATGATTGCCATCAAGCATTTTTGCCCACCAGTTTACTTTCCAGCCCATGCTCCAGCCGGTTGAAACATCGCCACGTTGCAGCAATGTATTTTTTGCAGCGCTGTATAATTGTGGTGTGCGGTAAGGAGAAATTTGATTGGAAGGAAACAAGCCATATAAATGCGATATGTGCCGGTGATGGTCTTTCGGATCATCTACATCATCTAACCATTCCTGCAGTTGTCCATACTGACCAATATGCATTGGAGCAAGCTGACTTCTTTTTTTTATCAATGTATCGGCAAAAGCCTTGTCTTTATTCAAAATTTTTGCAGCGTCAATAGCGGTTGAAAAAACATCAAAAACAATTTGATTCGTCATCGTTACACCTGCATCGAGCGAAGAGCCCTGGTGCGCTGCGGGAGCATTTTCCGGCGATTCATCCGGGCATACTACCAGCCAGTGATATTTGGGATGTTCGATAAGATAATCATTATAAAACATTGCTGCGCCTTTCAATACATCATAAACTGATGCAAGATATTTTTTATCGCCACTGTATAAATAATGCTCCCACAAATGCTGGCTTAACCATGCGCCGCCGTTAGGCCAGAGTCCCCAGAAAGCGCCGTCAACAGCGCCGTTTATGCGCCATATATCTGTGTTGTGATGCGCCATCCAGCCACGTGTGCCATACATATCTCTTGCAGTTTTTTCACCGGTAACAGCAAGGTCTTTCACCATTTGTATCAAAGGCTCCGTCATCTCCGGAAGATTGGTTTTTTCTGCTGGCCAGTAATTCATTTCTGTATTAATGTTGATAGTATACTTACTATCCCATGGCCCGTATAATTTGTTGTTCCAAATGCCCTGTAAGGTGGCTGGCTGGCCGCCGGGTTGCGATGATGAAATCAATAAATATCTTCCATATTGATAGTATAATGCGACCAATTGCGGATCGTTAGCTGAAGTAAAATTTTTCAACCGTTCATCTGCTGGAAGTTTGGCTGCATCTGTTGTTCCAAGATCAAGCTTTACACGATTAAAATATTTTTGATAGGCTGCAATGTGTGCAGGCAATATTTGTTGAAATGATTTTTGATATGCTTTGTCAAGATAAGATGCCGCCCTTTCATTTTCATTGGCGCTTATATCGTGATAATTATTAAAGTTGGTAGCGATGGAAATATAAATGGTTACCTCATCGGCATCGTTTATCGTTAATGAAGTATCGTTTGATGAAAGCGAACCGCCATTTTGTTTAAGCTTCGCAATGCCTTTAAATTTTATTTTTCCTTCAACGGTTTCATGGTCAATTGTTGTTCCTGTGATTATTAATTCGTTGTTTGAAGTTGTAATTTTTGCCTTTGGTTGCGGCGTTGAATAGAATGCAGCAAAAGAAATACTTTTTGGTTTGCTGGCAGTTAAGTGCATTACAATTACACGGTCAGGAAATGAAGCAATTAGTTCTCTTGTATAATTAACATTACCAATTGTGTAAGTTGTTTTTTGAACTGCTTTTGAAATATCTAATTCGCGATAATAATTCGTATAGTTATCATCCTTATCAAACATTAATCTTAAGCTACCAACGGGCTCAAACATTTGCCCATGCGAGGTTTTGGTAACGAGTACTTTATTGGCTAATTTCTCTGCTTCCTTTTGTTTACCAGCAAAAATTAGTTGCCTTATTTCAGCCAAAGAATCCAAACATAAATCATTATCATTTCTGTTTGGGCTGCCGCTCCAAACGGTACATTCATTCAACTGCACCGTTTCTGTATCCACATTACCATAAACCATTGCGCCTAATTTGCCATTTCCGATGGGCAACGCATTTTCCCATGTTGTGCCGGATGGTTGATTGTACCAAAGCTTTAATGAATTGTTTTGCGAAAAAGAATTAGCAAATACAAACAAAAAAATAATAGATAAAGCTTTTTTCATTTTTATTTAGTTTTTACCAACTGAATGATTTCAATAATAAAATGATTATCCCTGGAGTATGTTTATAAATTCTTTTCATGCAATTGGGTTTATGACTAAAGTATTTTTATTTTTCATCTAATGCGAACGACCATCGCCTCTATCGTTTTCAATCATTTCATTAAGATTATTTACAGGCCTTTCCAAATCGTAAGGAATGGGCATGCGGCTAAACTGCTGGAAATAAAGTTCACACGCATCTTTCCATAAAACTGCATTCACACATTGAATACGCAGTTTACGTTGCACTTCCATAAAACGAGTGCTGTCAACATAAGGGCCAGCC
>CBIGQT010000360.1:0-3952 GCA_966191655.1 uncultured Ginsengibacter sp. | reverse complement strand
AACAGTGGCAGGCGTGCGTAGTAATTTGCTTATTTGTTTTCTTAAAGCCACATCAATGGTTGAATTTTCCTTTGGCCATATTGTTGCAGAAATGTAGTCAGATGAAGATTCATTCTTAATTTGGGGCAAAAGTTTTGCACTATCTTCTGCATAAAAATAGTCGAAAGATGTAAAGTTTTTACTGGTGGAAATATTTAGTTGAAAGGTTGCCCTTTTTGAACTGCTTCCTTCCTTTTCTAAAACACTTATGCCTGTAAAACTTTCATTATTAAAAATTCCGGTAAGATTTAATGTAATCGACCCGCTTACGGAAGAAATATTTATACTATCGGTTACGGCTACCTGCTGAGAAGAATACAATGTCATTGGCCTTTCATTTTGATCGAACCAGATATAACCGGCATAAGTTTTTCCTGCCTTATGAAGATGAAGGGTTCCAGATAAATTTCCTACTTTGCCTGTATAAACTTTGTACCAGGTTTCAGCGGTTTGCGATTTGGCGCAAAACGAATTTAACAAAAAAACTATAGCAGAAAAAAGAACTTTCATTATAAATGCAATTAAGAAAAAAACTTATACTAATGGAGGAAAAACTTTCAATTAAATAATGTTATCTTCTCACCATATTCAACATCGATAAAGTTTCAGCAATCATTTTACCATTATATTCCATTGCAAGATCCTTATGATTTATAGCATCTACTATTGTTCCTACAAGGCATAATCCTCCCGTGAAAAAGTACAGGATACCCATACCCACATGACCAATCACAAAACGATGTATTCCGGCAACACATACCAGACCAAGCAGGCATAATAATAAAATAGTTTGCGGATCTTTTCTTTTCGAACGATAGATCATGCAGAAATGAGTAAGCTCATCATCACTAAATCCCTGCGTGCGGGAATTAATTGTAATTAGCTCTTCCGGAGTTATATCATAAAGATATTTTAAGAGCACAGGATTTACGCTACTCGCATTGTTGTTGAATTCCATAATTGTTTTTATTTGTTTTGAAAATATAAAGGCAAATCAGTTTATATATTCTGGATAAAATAATGACAATGGCAAAAATTCCTAAAGGATGTGATGAAAATGAGGCCCGGATATTTCCACGAAATAAATAACTAATGGAATGACCAAGGCCGCAACCGGGACAAAACGTAAATCCCAGCAGTTTGAAAAAGCAAAACGAATAGTGCGGATCAACTCCCGGAGGCATTATGGCTAATAAAACAAGAGCAGCGATCCAGAAACTTAATTCAAAATATTTTCTTGATAAAATTCTCAATGTTTCCTGATTTTAATACAAGATATTTAAATGTGCTCAAACTATAAAGCTATCTAACTGAAATGTAGTTTAAGTGCTTATTATTTCAATTAGGCAAATACTAACTTCTTACAATAAAAAAATAAAAGTTTTAGGAAGGAACATTAAATTCTATGAGAAGCGTTTTTAATTTTTTTTCAGAATAATGTTTCCATGTGCCATCATAATATTCCAGCCGGTGTTCGATATCAATAAATTCTTTGCTGTGTAATGGCAGCATGAAGCCACTATAATTATTTTGCAAGGCTAAAATTAATTTGGAATCTAAGCGCCGGATTTCAATGTTTGCCATCTTGCACGCAAGATTTGCGGAAACTATCAGCAAATAATTTTGAATAACCCTGAAAATAGAAATTTTATCATTGATTGCAAGCGTTTCTATTTTTTCATCCAAACAATTAAACCGTATTGTTAACCGATGCCTTGTTTTAAAACCATTAATATATTCTTTTACCCCTGCAACAAATCCAATCATAATAATAACAGATGGAGTTAGATTAGCACTAATCCTGTTTAGCTCATCAATCGTTTCATGAATATTATGAGCAATTGTTCTTAATAAAGCTTTGCTATCTTTATTCGCATCTTCTGAGTTTATCATCATCTTAGAATAGGCAAGCGTTTGATTTACTTTATCTCTTAATTCATAAGATATCAGTTCTCTTTCTGTTTCCTGTGTTTCAATAACAGCCCGCAATACTTCTCTTCGTTTCGCTTTTTCTGAATCAAGTAGTTTGGCCTCCCGGGCTTTTATAAGATTAATATCTGCTATGTGAACAAAAAAGCCCGAAACTTTTCCTTTTATTTTATCGGGAGTATACGTTGCAATATAATGACCAATGGAGCCGTCAGGAAGTTTTAATTCTTCTTCAAAAATTTGCTTTTTACCTGCAAGAGTCTTTTTTATGTAGGGTTTTCGTTGTTCATAGAGAGGTCCCAAAAATTCTTTCATTTTCATTTTGCCGATTAATTCATCGCTTGATTTTCCGCAAGATCTCATGTAAGCCTTATTTGCAAATCTGCAGACTTCATTTCTATCCCAATATCCGAGCATGGCATCCACACTATCTACTACATGGAGACAAATTGCAATTAAAGCGTTAGCCTCAGGGGTATTCTTTTGGGAAAGAATTTTATTTGTCGATATAAAAGTCATTATAGCTAAGCGTACAATTTATAGGACTGCACGAAATATTTTGTAACAGGACGATTTTAAGATTTATCGAAGGATTTTTGAATTCCTAAACCTGAAAAAGACTACCAAAGTTGCTTTAGGGTTTTTTGAAATTAAATCAGCAAAGGTTTTCCGTTTAAAAAAAATGGCTTATCATGAGAATATTAGCTTAACAATAATAATATAAATAAGTTTTATTTCCAATCAGATTTGTTCTATTATTTTTTATTCTTTAAAAAAATGACAGGATTTAGTTTTTCTTTTAGGATGTTTTACATTCTCTTATAATTCGCATCCGCATATTTTTAATACTCTTAAAATTTTAGATTTTTTTAAAATGATATTTATATAAATCGTTATAACTAAAGGTGTGCATAACTTTGTGAAAAACAGGTGCAGAACAATAGCTGAAATAATTTGGAAAAGATTGCATTCATAATGTATCTTAGAGGTACAAAGTTGGAAGTAGAAAATCCCTTAAAAGATCAAAGCTTTCAGCAAAAAGCATCCGGTTAGTTATATTAGAGTTTCAAGCAATTGAAACTTTGAGAAAGACAAAACCTGATGCTTTTGTTTTAATGTAAAACATCGCAAATTTCAAATTCGACTATCAATTCACCTGTATAAAATCAGGCTTGACTGCTACCTGCTTATTATATCTGAAAGTTATATTAGTACCTGCATCAAATCGCCAGTTTTGGTGGTGCATATTTTTTTGAAGGAAATAATAACCTCTAAGCTGAAGCGTTCCAAAAATAAGGTTCTCATTTCTTGTTATTATTCCACCTCCAAAGAGTGTATAAATACTTGTATTTAAATGGGTATCATAAGGTGTGAAAACCCCGGCATCACTAAAAATAAGTGGAGCAAACCTGAACGATTCAACGTTCCAGGGGCTGTAGAAAACAGACTGTGCTCTGACAGTTGTGCGAAATGACCCTCCAATATCTCCAATTCTAAATGCGGGTAAAGCATATTTACTATCTATTCGCAATGGCTCGTTTAGAACAGTATTTATTTGCCTGGCCATTGAGATATCAACAAAGGTGCGCTGCTTCCATTTAGTGCCTATCGCTTTTAAATGATCAAAATAGTTAACGACGCCAAACAGGTTGATGTCTTCCGGTCTTTTATGATTTATGTAGCCTTCTGCACGCAATGCATAACTAAAATAATTATTTTTTCTGTTGAAACCAGATCGCTCATAATCGAAGCCTATAAAAGGTCGTGATAAACTTTCTTTTTTTGTATACCCTGCAGTTACTGAAAGGTCTAAGCCTTCGGGAACATCTTCATTAATTCCAAATGCATAAATAAACTGAGTCTCATAAAAATTTTGCCGGTAAAAAGATAGCGATGCCATAATTCCGGCAATATCTGCATACCGGTAGTCGTATTGAATAATATTTTTTAAAGGTGTCTCCTGAAATTGCTTATCAAGAATCCT
>CBIGQT010000359.1:0-3969 GCA_966191655.1 uncultured Ginsengibacter sp. | reverse complement strand
CGTCAGCATTAATGTTAGGGTTGCATCCAATTATTGTAAATGTGCATGCAAATCCCATTGTCTTTAACTTCAAGTAAGTCTTATGTGCTATATCTCCCCCCTTTCTTTCCCAGTTAACTCCCAGGAAAAGAATATTGCATACTTCCATATCTGAAAAAGTTAAATCACTTGCCTTTGGCTCATATAAAAGATTAGCCCCAAACTCAAAGACGAATGCATTCTCAGCAGGGAATTTGTAGTATGCGATGGCAGAATTACGGGCCCAGTGTGAACCGAATATAGCTTTATCAGTTCTTTGCAGCGCCCTTATATCTATTGTATTTCCGTCTCTAATATTTTTCTTGCTTAATCCGGTAAATTCCGGGTAATAATCAATCATAAGCTCAAATGTGGTATCTGAAAGATAAACGATGGGAACTTCAGTATCCAGAAAAGCAATAAGTGTGGAAGAAACAGGAGCGAAAATTAAGTCATAGTTTTTACATGTTAATTTGTCTTTTACATTTTTTGCATAAAACTTACAAAATAGGATATTAGGAGTTGACACATGGCTATTGGTAAGTCTGTTATAGATATTTATAGGTTTCATTAATATTTTTTGCCAGGTTGTAAAAGATACCTGGCCAATCCATTCTACCTGATGATATTTTTTTAGACTAGTGTACAAATGATAAAATATGCCTGACCAACTTTTTTTATCTTCTGGATTCTTTACCGTTAGAAAGCAAATATTCATTCCTTTAATTTTTTAATTCTATCAAAGTTTATTCTGGGACGAACTTTAACTAACTGTAATTAGTCGTTTTGTCTTACACTTTATTTAATAAGCGTTTTTATCGCCTCTTAAAACAAAATAAATAGTTAGAAAAAGAATTTGAATATCGAGCCACAGAGTCCAATTTTCCAAATACCATAAATCTTTGCTTACTCGTATTCTAATTTGTTCCGGATTTGTTATTTCTCCTCTGTACCCATTTATTTGAGCCCAACCTGTTATGCCCGGCTTTATAAATTGTCTTATCATATAATCATCTACCACCTGCGAATAGTCAGATGTGTGCTTGAGCATATGCGGTCTAGGACCTATCAGACTCATTTCACCCATAAATACATTAATAAACTGAGGAAATTCATCAAGGCTCGTTTTTCTAATAAATTTGCCAATCCTCGTTACCCTCATATCATTTTGTGTGGCTTGTTTGTTATCGGCATCTTTATTAATCTTCATACTTCTGAACTTGATACAGTAGAAGGGCCTTTTATCTTTTCCTGTGCGTAATTGCTTGAAAAAAATCGGTCCTTTTGATTCTAAAAATATCAATAATCCTAATAGAGGCATCAACCACGAAAGAACAAATACAATCATAAAAGAACTTACGAGAACATACAGAACCCTTTTCTTTATCCTGTTGCCTACATCATCAAGGGGGTCGCTGCGTAGTGAGAGAATTGGCAAATCCCCAAAATAATCAATGTGTACTTCTCTTGTGATAAATACGGAAAGGTTAGGCACAATCTTAAACCTGATGCATTCTCTTTCCGCCTCATACATTAATTTGTAAATGTCTCTATTTTGTTCTGGTGTAATGGTCGAAAATATTTCCTGGGCACCTAACTCTTTTGCGACTTCCAGTGTATTAGCTATAGAAGATAATACCGGGTAATGCGATAATTCATGTATATTTTTATTGTCTTCTATGAATCCTAAGAGTTGGGTATTAAGGCTGTCTTCCTCAAAATATTTTGCGAGCTTTTTTGCTGTATCGTTATATCCCAGGATGACTACTTTTTTGATAAGATAATCACTTTTCTTAAAATAGGTCTTAATACCGAGGTATAAAAATCTGTTCACTAACAATCCAACACCAAAACCGACCATGTTTATAATAACGAATATGCGGGAGATACGGGATTCGCGGGAAAAAAATAAATAGACAAGTACAAAAATAACCCAGAGTAAATATACCTGTATCGTTCGTTTTGTAAAATGTTCAAAAACTAATATTACTTTTTCAGCATAGTTCCTTAAAAAAAAGGCAAGTAATAACCAAATTACATTAATAATTGCCCAGTATTTAAGATAAGTATAATAGCTTGAAGGAAGTTTTTCCATAAAAAAGAGGCGACTTATAAAATAGAAAACATTTAGGATAGTGAGATCCAGTACGATCAGAGACATCTGTAGATAACGTTCAAACTGTCGGTTCATTCAAAATGGATTTTAATTAAAAATTAAAAAGCAACCTTATCAAACTCCTTTACATAGTTAACAGTCTGGCTAATATTGGCCTTTGAAGAAGCTCCAAATAGTATGGATTCAATATTTGGAAGGCCACACACATATTGTATTGCGTCTTTTGGATTGATCGCACCACCCGCCAGCACTTGCATTGCGATTGCCCTTAATTTTTTTGTCTCCAAAATTGATTCATATAGTTCTTTGCTACCAGACATCCTAAAGCCAACAAGATTGATTGATGAGCAAATAATTGGATTTTCAACTCTCACCTCTTCAAGTTTTTGTAAAAGAAGCGGCATATTCATCGTTATAAAGCCAGCTTCTGCATTGTATTTTTTTTGTACGTAGTTGTGAAATGCTTTCAAAATATCAACCATTCCCAATCCTAATAAGAGGTCTGTGATTACATTTTGAAGAAAAATAACTGGTGTTTGAATCCCTCTAAACATTTTCATTTCTGCATCAATCAGTAGTTCCATAATTGAGATATAATCTTTTGAAAGATAAGCTACACCTCCTTTAAATAAAGATCCAAAAAAATTACCGGGAACATATTGTTTTAGTGTGCCGGCTATTCCTAACTCTGTTACTGCATTGGCATATTTATGCGCATAGGGCATACATGGGAATATCTTATAATCAGTATATTTTTCGGGATTCGCTCTGATGAAATCACAAATATTTGCAATTCGATCGTGAGTAGTACACATAAAAGTGTTAATGCCTTCCTCTCTGGCTATGTCAAGAGTTTTAATGATGGATTCGTCATCTTTAAACCTTATTGCTTGTGCCCGAGATTTCTCATCACTAATGTGGTTTACAGCAAAAAATTGGTTATCTCCGAAAAGAATTCTCTCCATCTTAATTTTGTTTCGCATTATTTAAAATCATTTCTATAACTCTGTCAGTATAAAGAGCTTCTTCAAATGTATTATAGGTGCCCTGCTTTCCATTTTTTACATTATTTATGAAATATTCTATTTGAGCGCTATATTCTTCTCCCCGTAAGTAAAAATTCACTGGGATGGCTAATTCAGTAATATATTTTGTTGTCCATCCTTTGTCCAATTTTTCTTTCTGGTTTAGTTCTTTCAAATATATTTTTATCTCTGTAGCATCGCAAACTATTTTACCTTTTTTTCCCTGGATTGTGAGAGAGGTTGACATTTTTCGAAAAGTCTCGTCACTCCAGTTGACCAGTAAAACACCACTAATATTATTTTGGAGCGTTATAAGGGAGTAAACTGCATCATCAACTCCATTGGAATAGATACTTTTCAAAAGAGTTCCGTTAATTTTAACCGGTCGCCCAATTATTTCCTGTATCAAATTAATAACATGGGCTGCATAGTCCGAAGTGCAACCACCTCCCTCATCTGGATTGGACCGCCACGTGTTGCCTTTTTCTTTTGGAACTACTGGGCCGTAAGCTTCGCCTGTAAAATGAAAAATATCCCCAATTACGTGTTCTTTTAGAAGTCGCTTTAATTCTCTGAAGGTTCCGATAAAGTGATTGTGGTATCCAACTTGGTTGATCAGCGACTTTTTTTTTGCCGTTTCGTACAGTTCCATTCCCTGTGAAGAGTTTAAACTAAAAGGCTTTTCGCAAAAAACATGCACATTTTTTTCAAGCGCATATTTTACAATCGGGTAATGAAATTTAGTAGGCGTAGCTATCAACACAAAATCAAGTCGCTCTTCATCAAGCATTTTGTGATAATCATTGTAAG
>CBIGQT010000358.1:0-3975 GCA_966191655.1 uncultured Ginsengibacter sp. | reverse complement strand
CATAGATATCATTATAGGTATGGATTATGATTCATTTTCACCAAGGGGGGGAAATCCGTTTTTTCAAAAAGCAAAAAATATTGTAAATAATGCACCGGAAGGAAAAGCTATTTCCGGTTGGAAGGCGTTCGATGGAACAAGAAACAGGTATTGGCTATCAGAAAATTTATTAAACAGCAGGTACACAATTATTCACGATGCCATATACGATTATTACAGACTCGGTATGGATAAGCTTTATGATGAAGAAGCAAACGCAAGGATTCAAATGTTAAATGTGCTTAATCTTCTTAATAATTTGAATGCTGAAAATCCAAGCCTAATGGTCATGCAATTCTTTTTCATGGGAAAATCGCAGGAACTTATAAAAATATTTTCGAAAGTGTCTCCCCCAGATAAGGCAAAAGCTCTGGAACTTTTACAGCGGTTAGACGTTCCAAACGCACCTGCATATAAAGAAGCACTTAAATAATGAAGAATATTTTTTTTTTAATTGTGTTAAGTTTATTTATTTCATGTTTGGGGAAAAATAAAGTCCCTTCAGAAATTATCAAACAAGATGAAATGAAAAAAATATTATGGGATGTGATAAGAGCCCAGGCGCTTTCTACAGCAATTGCAAGAAAAGATTCTACCGTAAATGAAGTAGCAGAAACAAAAATAAAAAAAAAAAAAGTATTTGAAATTCATAAAATTACGTCGACTGCTTTTAATCAAAGTTATACCTGGTACACTAATCATCCGGACATGATGCGGACTATTTTTGATAGCCTAAATGCTCAAAATCAAAGGGAAAGTCAATTGGATATGAAGGAAGAAAACCACCCCTTAAAATTAAATCCATTAAGAAAATTAAATCCAATAAGAAAAATGGATTCATTAAAATAATTAGAACAACATAGATGAATAAAGTATTTCGCAATGCTGAAGAAGCAGTAAATGATATAACGGACGGAAGTATTCTAATGTTCGGTGGTTTTGGCTTATGTGGAATACCGGAAAATTGTATAACTGCTTTGGTAAAAAAGAAAATTAAAAATCTTACCTGTATTTCAAATAATGCAGGGATAGATGATTTTGGAATCGGATTGTTGTTGCAGCAAAAGCAAGTAAAAAAAATGGTTGCCTCCTATGTTGGCGAAAATGCAGAATTTGAAAGGCAATTATTAAGTGGAGAACTTGATGTTGAATTAATTCCGCAAGGCACCCTGGCAACAAGATGTATGGCTACAGGATATGGTTTGCCTGCATTTTTCACTCCTGCCGGTGTCGGGACGGAAGTTGCCGAGGGGAAGGAATTGCGCAAATTCAACGGTAAGGAATACCTTATGGAGTATGCATTTAACCCCGATTATGCGCTGGTTAAAGCGTGGAAAGGAGATACTGCAGGAAATCTGATTTACAAAGAGACAGCGAGAAATTTTAATCCATTAATGGCGATGGCCGGTAAAATAACTATTGCGGAAGTAGAGGAATTGCTGCAGCCCGGCGAATTGGACCCTAATCAAATTCATACACCGGGAATCTATGTTCACAGAATTTTTAAAGGCGAAAACTATGAAAAAAGGATTGAGCATAAAACTGTAAGAAATTAGATTAATGTATAAAAGAATATTTCAATTATCACTTTAACGCATGTTAGACAAAAACCAAATAGCCCAGAGAATAGCTCAGGAATTGAAAGATGGCTTTTATGTGAACCTTGGGATTGGTATACCTACCCTTGTTGCAAACTACATTCCTAAAGAAATTGATGTAGTGTTACAATCTGAAAATGGCTTGTTAGGAATGGGACCTTTCCCGTTAGAAGGAAGTGAGGATCCGGACTTAATCAATGCAGGGAAGCAAACTATAACTACACTTCCAGGTTCAGCTTTTTTTGATAGTGCGATGAGTTTTGGAATGATTCGTGCCGGTAAGGTTGATCTTACAGTGCTTGGTGCAATGGAAGTAAGTGAAAAGGGAGATATCGCCAATTGGAAAATTCCGGGTAAAATGGTTAAAGGTATGGGCGGTGCTATGGATCTTGTTGCCAGTGCAAAAAATATTATTGTTGCAATGATGCACACTAACCCTAAAGGCCAGTCGAAATTGTTAAGGCATTGCACACTTCCACTAACGGGCGTAGGTTGTGTAAAAAAAATCGTAACGGAACTGGGTGTTTTAAATGTTACCGAATATGGATTCCATTTAATTGAGAGAGCACCGGGAGTTACTGTTGAAGAAATTAAAAGTAAAACTGAGGGGAAACTTTACTATACTGAAAATGTGCCTGAAATAAAACTCTAAAATCTGGAATAGATCGTTAATCAATTAAAGAATTTTTCATTGCAAAAAAAACAAGTCCTACAGAATTTTTTACACCAAATCTTTCCATTAACCTGTCTTTAATTGCTTCAACAGTTCTGGCGCTAATATCCATTTTTTGTGCAATTTCCTGGGCGGTATACTCAAGGCAAACCAATGATAACACTTCTTTTTCTCTCTCACTTATTACTACTTCACTGTTAAGGTTGGGATTGAATTTTTGCTTTGAATAATTTTTTTTAATAAGAACCCGATTCACAAAATTATTTAAATAGAAACCGGTTCGCATTACATCCATAATTCCTTGCTTTATTTCTTCAGGATCCGTACTCTTTAATAAGTATCCGTTTGCACCACTATCCATAAGATGGCCGACAAAACGTTCATCTTCATACATAGTTAGAATCAAAATTCTGATTGCAGGAAAATGTTTATTTAAATATTTGGTTGTTTCAATGCCATCTTTTACCGGCATCTTAAGGTCCATTAGTATTATATCCGGATTGGCATTTTCGACCCCCTGGATAAGTTCTTCTCCATTTTCAGCTTCAAGCACAAATTCTATATTATGATATGGCCTTAAAGAAAGTATAACCCCTTTTCTGAAAATTTTATGATCATCAGCTATGGCAACTTTAATTGTATCCATAATTAATCTAACGTGTTTAAATAAAGGATAAGTATGTTACAAATGAATTATTTAAAATTTCATTTATCTAGCGGGAGCTTTCCCTCGGCACTTCAATTGTTACTTTATAATAGGTTTGGGTGCTGTCAATATCAAAAGAAATATTACCCTTTAACACCTTAATTCTACTTTCTATATTTTTTAAACCTAAGCCTCCTGAATCATAACTTAATTTTTCGAATTCCTGCTGAAGAATACCTTTTCCATCGTGATGAATACGAAAATAAGAAAAATTACCCTGTACATTTTGTGTGAGATGAATAAATCCTGCGCAACTATGTTTAATAATATTTGTTACAAGTTCCTGTAATACACGAAAAATAAGTAACTCCTGCTCTTCTTTTAATCTCTCCCTGTTATCATGAAAGCGGGCACTTGCATTAATTACACCTGAGCCGTTTATTTTTTCAAAAAGATCTTTTATTGCAGATTCCAACCCAAAATTCTTAAGAGTCGGAGGCATAAGACTATGCGAAATATTTCGTATGAGTTGTATGCTATCGTCAATAATTTGTTTAGCGCTAAAAATTGACTGCAATTGTACAGCAGGTTCCTGGTGAATCAAATTTTCATTCAGGTATAGCCGTGCCGTAGCCAAAAGTGGGCCTGCATCATCATGCAGGTCTGCAGCAATGCGTTGTCTTTCTTCTTCCTGGAAATTAATTGAAGCTTTAAGCAACATCTGTTGCTTTTCTTCTTCAAGCTTCTGTAATTGTTTATTAAACTTAATAACTCTTCTCTGGTGAAATACAACAACAGATACAAGAGTTATAGCCATTACAAACATTCCGATAGTACCTAATATGAGTACATTAGATACACCAAAAGTATTTTCAGAAGTTTGTAAGAAGAACATGAAGAAGTTTAAGCTTTTAGTTTTTTAATTTATATGATAATAAATCATCCCACTCTTTATTTTTTTGTTTTTGATTGTTTATGGGAGTAGGTTTCATAAGCATTGCTATCGAAAGTAAAATATT
>CBIGQT010000357.1:0-3988 GCA_966191655.1 uncultured Ginsengibacter sp. | reverse complement strand
ACTGCCAAATAGACTTATTATTGCACACATATAATTGATAACAAGTTTATTACGATATGATTCAATATATTAATTTCAATTATGAGTTCGTATTTGTAATAAGCCTCATGTAACAAGGGCATTTAAAGTAAATTTTACGATTGGTCTTAGAGAACAGTTATTCTCATATGAAATATTGGCAGCAATGGTTTAATAGGATAAATTTTGGAGAAAATGACCTGCAGATTTGATACAGTTTAAAATTTTACTAATTATTTGGGTATAAACATGAATAAAATTCTTTAAATTGTATCTATATAGAAAAATATTTATAGATATTTGATATTATTGAAATATTTCTATTTAGTAAAAGACCGTAAATTTACGGTCTTGCATTTTTGGAATATCTACTCTATGTTTGCATCCATAAGTGAAAATGTTTTACCTCAACGTTCTCATTTATTGCCAAACATCTTTCCGAAATACCTTAACTGTTTCTTATCCTTTTTTGAAATTCCCGGAATATTTGAACATGATTTATTGTAATATATTAATCAACCTCAAACACAAGAAATGAATAGAAACTCTACATTCCCTGGTAAATTAATTAGGATTCTTACCGGGCCAATTTTCACCTTTTTACATTTTATTCTGGCTTGTTTAGTTATACTAAAACAAAAGTTTATCGAACCCGCTTTTACGCTGGAAAAGCGAAGGTCCTACGATCAATTTGAGGATGTGAGACATGGATTCTGACTCGAATCAGCATTCAATTTTCCCAACAAGATAATTTCAATTCAACAGTTAAATTATCTGAGAACATTCCAATACTTAATGTAATATAATCGTCATCCAATATTCATTGCAAATCGAAAATTTAAAAAATTTAAGCAATGAATACAAAACAATTATGCAAATGTGTATACGCCCTTATAATTTTAATTTGGGTTCATTCAGAAGGATTATGTCAGACCCAACAGGCGAAAATAAATTATACAAGCTTTACTGTTCATACGGTAAACAAAAGGATAATGATTGATTGGTCAACGGATAATAAAGTTGCTACCAATTATTTTGAAATACAGAGAAGTTTTGATGGTAAAGATTTTAAAACAATTGTTATGGTTCTCGGGCCCGATCTAAGACAAGCTAAGTGCGATTGTTACGAAGGTTTTGATAAACCATCAAGAAACAAAAAATATTTTTACCGCGTGAAGCATGTTGACCTGGACGGTAATGTGGATTTGAGTAAAACCGAAATGCTTGCTATAAATTAAGATATAAACTCATTTTAAACTCGTTTTCTTTGGGGGTTACAGAACCTTTTGGTTCTTAACAAACGCCGCATTTCTATGCGGCTTTTTTATTCCATAAAACCTTATTGCCGCGGATTGATCAGACACTTCGCTCCGTGAAGTGCCGGGATTTATGTATTGGACATTATAATTGATGGTAAATAATTCAGACAGCCCTTACATCAGTATGTTTATAAGGAAAAACCTACTAGAACTAAGACTAAAATTGAGTGAATTAAAAAAATATTTAAGGGAGATCAGTCACTTCAACCTTGATAACATTTTCGTGTTCGGACTTTTCTGTATTGGTAGCAAAAGAAAATTGCATTAATTTTTTTGGATGGGCAGAATCGATACACCTGGGAAGATGCTTAATAGAAATTTTTACACTTCTGGCATCTAAAGGTGTTGGGCTGTTACTTCCATTAACCCATACGGTAGCAGTGTTATCCTCCGAATTTTCATTAACAGAAGATTTCCGGGGACTATAAATAAAATAAGAATTGTTATTCATACTTCGGTTTACTGAATATTGTCTCTGCATTCTTTGATATTTACGTTGGATATTTGCATCTAAAGAATCCCGGCGTTTAACTTCCTTATTCATTTTTTCCAATAAAATATTGACATTAAATTTCTGTTGGTCTAATCTTTTTAGTTCAGATAGTTCGCTTGCTTTTTCCACCAGAATTTCAGACTGTTCCTTCGATAAAAAATTGTCGGCCTTCATCCCGGAAAAGCTTTCACGAATATGATCCTGGACCTTGTCCCAGTTGATATTATTAATTTCTTTATACGCCAGTTTGAGGTTTTCATTTAATTTACCCATATCAACATTGCTCAGGTCAATATTGAAATCAAAGTTTTGAAAGGGAAAGTTTTTAATGTCTATTGATTCGGGAAATTTTAATTTAGTTTCATCAAAGAAATATTTCGGTTCTTTTAAATTCAGCGCTAGAGGAGCGGCTTCCAAATATCGACCGGCTTTATTTTCATTATTATTAAAATTCTCATTTTCTTCAATAGAAAAACCTGGAATAGCGTCCTCTTTAAAGGGAACAAATTTCTTCCTGGGTGATATGTGTTTTAAAAATCTTGCCTGGAGATTTTCCTTCTGATCATCAGCTAAATTTATTGTTCTAGGCGAAAAATCTGTTTTTGATAATGTCTTTACCTTAATTTCTTTCAATAAAAATTTTTTTGAAACGGTTTTCTTTTCCCCCGGGGAAAGCCATGCCACAGAACAAATAATTCCTGTTACCAAAAGAAGCGCAAGTAATTTCTGGCCGTAATTAAATTGAGTGGAGGCAACCTGGCCGTTGGTAATTCTTTTAATACGTGACAATAATTGTTGTTTTCCCGAAACAGCTCCAATAGCAAGCTTTAGATTGCTTACACGCGATTGTTCTAATCTAAGCAAAGCCGTTGCATAGGAGTGTGGGTCATATTGATAATTGAGTACAAAATCATCACAACAGTTTTCTCTTTCTTTTTTAATAGCTTTTGAAAGCAAAACAATAAACGGATTAAAAAATAAGATTGTTTCAATAACCGCTATTAAAATATTAATTAAATAATCGTTTCGCTTTATGTGTGATAATTCATGTAAAATAATTGCCTCCAATTGATCGCCTGATAAATTGTTTAAAGAAGCGAAAGGAATAAGAATAACAGGCTTAATAAATCCAATGGTCGCGGGAACATCAATATGGTGCGAAATCCAAACACTTATTTTTCTTGTGATTTTCATTTGACCGGAAACTTTTTTTGCAAAATCCTGCAATTGCAACGGAGAAGCTAACAAACGTTTATTTGATATAATATATACATACCTGTAGGCAGAAAAAAGCTTAGCCATAAGGAAAAATAAAAGAAATATATAAGCAACGGATAGGTAAGGAAGCGAGGTGACAGCGTAAGCAAGGAATGAATCTAAAAATGAGCCTGGGTATGATTTTGAAACGTCCGCAATATTTATTGTTGCAGGAATTATTGACCCCGGATTTTGCTGATTTACGATTTTATAAACCAAACCTGCGACGAACCAAATAAAGGAGAAAAAAAGCAGGATAGTGCTAAGGTTATTTCTAAACTTTGCTGAGGCATTTTTATAGGAAACCGATATTGTTTCATATAAAAGCCAAATTATTAATGCCTGCCATAAGCTATTAAGAATAGCGCTACCAAGAGCTTGTAAAAAGATTGAATGTTGTAATGCAGCAAAATCCATTTATTCTTTTTTTAAATTGTCAAGATATTTTTGAATTTCGTCCAATTCGTTTTTGGATGCTTTTTGATTACCCAAAGCCTGCAACACCAATTGTGTGGAAGAACCATAAAATAGCCCGTTAATCATTTTATCAAGAAACTGTTTCTGAGTTTTTTGCATGCTTATCGCCGGTGTATAAATATGTGTTTTTGCACGGTCATCTCTTGTTACCAATTTTTTTTCAAACATAATTTGCATCAATTTAAGAGTAGTTGTGTAACCGGATGTCTTGGTTTTAGAGAGTTCTTCATGTACTTCGCGAACCGTTGCAGATTTACGCTGCCAAAGAATTTGCAGGATTTCCAATTCGCTTTCTGTAGGATTTAAATTTTTATTTATTGCCATTGTTACGACTTTATTCGTAGGCAATATACGATTTTGTTCGTAACATAAAAAAATTTTTTTGATGAGTGGTTTGGCGGGAATAAACAAGGTGTGTATCCGT
>CBIGQT010000356.1:0-3992 GCA_966191655.1 uncultured Ginsengibacter sp. | reverse complement strand
GAAGGTTTAGATGTGAGTTTGAAATCAGACCTAAGAATTTAGAATAAAACAAAAAATATGTGATGAAAGTTATAAAAGGAGCAATAAGATTATATGCAAACTCTTCAGCGGTAATAACTCAGTTTTTACAATTGCCCGGTAACACAAGAATCAGCAATATTATTGAGCGTGTAAAAAAATTAAGCGATAGTGAAGCTGAGATTTTACTGAAGAAAGTTATGAAAGAATTTTCTTCAAGACATCACAATATTGAGACAATATTTATTGAGCATTTCAATAAAATAAACGTTCAGTATAAAAATGACTTATTGCTTTTTTCAGAAAATAAAAAATTATTGCTGGGAGCTTTTTTTACGAAAGAATATTCAATACAATCAGCGGCCTTATTCAATCCTTCAATCGTTTTACATCCTGATCAAAATAATTTAGAAGAAGGGATGCAACGATACATCATGAGCATGAGAGCTACCGGCGAAGGGCATATATCTTCAATTGTTTTTCAAACAGGAACTGTAGATGCTAAGGGAAATGTCATATCTGATGAACAACCCGGTTATTTTACACCACTTAAAAAAAATGAAGCAACTGAGTTCAGCAAAGACTTCATAAAAAAACGTGCGGCCTTTTTTTCAGAATTTAAAATGGAATTACTTGATGCGCTTCCTGATTTATTTACAGAATTAAAAGCATTCGAGATAATCAATAATACTCCATATGCAAATTCAATTAACATCTTCAAAGAAATTCTTGATACAAATTATGAATTAAAATCCTCCACTCACCTGCCTATAAACGAAAAAGTAATTTTCCCCAATGCAAATGCCGAAAATATGGGAATGGAAGATGTAAGATTTGTAAAATTTTATGATGGCCAAAACGTATGCTACTATGGAACTTACACAGCCTATAACGGCAAACAAATTAAAACCCAGCTGATTGAAACTAAAGATTTTGATGTCTTTAAAATACGAACCTTGTACGGGAATGCGGTATCAGATAAAGGCATGGCATTATTTCCCGAAAAAATAAACGGTAAATATGTAATGATCTCGAGGCAGGGCGGTGAAAAAATAAATATTATGTTTTCTAATGATCTCTATGTCTGGAACAGATTTCAAACTTTAATTGAACCAAAATATACGTGGGAATTGGTTCAGTTGGGAAATTGCGGTTCTCCAATAAAAACTGATAAGGGCTGGCTATTGCTTACACATGGTGTAGGTACTATGCGCACCTATGTTATCAGCGCTATACTTCTTGATTTAAATGATCCTTCAATTATTATTGGCAGAATGGATAAGCCTTTAATAGAAGCCGATGAATCCGAAAGAGAAGGGTATGTGCCTAATGTCGTTTACACCTGTGGGCTATTGCTACATGAAGGTTTATTAATTATACCGTATGCTGTATCTGATTCTGCAATACGTTTTGCAAGTGTTAAATTAAATGAGATCTTAAATGAACTCGCTAAAAACAATTAAAATGAAAAAGGAAATAACATTTTTATTATGCTTTTTTGCAATCACCTGCATGGCTGTTACTTGTAAAAAGCAAAGTTCAGGTAATACTGTAATTCAGCCACAAGACACGTCTTTAATTAATACGGCTCACCTGGATTATCTCTATATTCCGATAACATTTTCAGACGGCATAAATGCTGCAGGTATTTATATTTATGCAAATGCTCCCAATTATCAATTAACGCCAGCTTCCGGCGAAGGCTATACGTGCGTAGACGATGTATCGAGGGCAGCATTGGTGTATTTAAGAAATAGTAAATTTTCTGCTGATACTTCCGTTCAATCAAAAGCTTTTAAATTAATAAATTTTCTGCTGGAGATGCAATCTTCGAATGGATACTTTTATAATTTTCTTTTAACTGGAAACCAGATTAACACTAATGGTAATACGAGTATCAATAATCCTGAATGGTGGTCCTGGCGGGCTTTGCAAACACTTACAGAAGGTTCTCCATTAGTTAAACCAATAAATCCTCAATTATCAGGTAAAATGGATGATGCCGTGAACAAACTTGTTGCATCTATTAAAAATGATTTAGTCAATCTTCCTCAAACTACAAAAGTTGTAAGTGGAATAACCGTGCCTCAATGGTTACCTGCCGGCAGCGGCACAGATCAATCAGCGACTCTTATACTTGGGCTGATACCGTACAGCACAAGTACTAATGATACAATAATATCTGCCTATATAAAAAAACTTGCAGATGGTATAATTTTAATGCAGCAGGGCGATTCAACACATTTTCCTTATGACGCTTTTCTCAGTTGGGAAAACACATGGCATGCCTATGGTAACGATCAGGCTTATGCGCTTTTAAAGGCCGGCGCTTTTCTAAATGATCTGCGGTATACTGCTGCTGCTTATTCTGAAATAGATAATTTTTATCCATGGCTTTTGCAAAATGGATTAAAAGCTTCGTTTGTGGTAGCAAATAATGGAAATGGCGTACAACTTACTGATGAAAAAAGTTACGATCAGATTGCTTATGGAATAAGACCTATGGTTTTTGCCGCAACTGAGGCTTACAGGCTAACCGGTCAGGATAAGTACGCAGATATTGCGGGACATCTTGCCGCCTGGTTTCTTGGAGCTAATGATGCCGGCCAGAATATGTATTCAGTAACTACAGGCCGTTGTTACGATGGCATATCTTCTTCAACAAGTGTAAATCTTAATTCAGGGGCTGAATCAACTATCGAAGCCTTATTTACTATGGAAAATGTAGAAAGTTATCCTGCTGTAAAAGCAGCATTAAATAAATATAAAAAATAAAATCCTCTTCAGAAATGAATTACTCATAATGAATAATAATTTTATAAAATCTGATTATTTAATCTTTTCGCCAGGCAATGTTGACCTTTCTCAATCTCCATTGAGAAATGGGTTAAAAGAAGAAACTTATGTACTCGGAGCCTTTAACCCGGGACTTTGCCGGTTATCAAATGGGAATCTGCTTATAATGGTAAGAGTTGCCGAAGCATTGAAAAATCCGGTGTTTAATGATAAAGCACATTGTATAAGATGGGATACCGAAAACACTTACATTACTGATGCATGGGATCTTACTGATGTAAATATGGAGGATCCAAGAAAATTTAAAATAAAAGCGTATTCTTTCCCCGTATATGCACTTACTTCTTTATCATGGCTTCTCCCGGTAGAATTGAATACTGACGGTTCCATTATAAAAAATATTCACTATGATAAAATTATCTCGCCAAAATATGCGAGCCAGGAATATGGTATAGAAGATCCCAGAATTTCGTTTATAGGTAACCGTTATTATATGACTGTTTGTTGCGTAAGTTCCGAACGCCATTCTACGATGTTATATGTTTCTGATGATGGATTAAATTATGAATCTCTTGGAATTATTCTCGATCATCAGAACAAAGACATGCTTCTTTTTGAAGGAAAAATCAATAATAATTATTATGCTTTAACAAGGCCTTTGGGAGAAGGTTATTTTGCTTCTTCTCCGTCATCTTTATATCATCCTGGCGCTGCTATTCAAATGGCTACTTCGCGAGATCTTTTACATTGGAAACCCTGTGACACTGCTTTTCTTCGCGCAAGACAATCTTCTGTGTCAAACTTAAAAATCGGTGGGGGCACTCCTCCCATTCTAATTTCAGAAGGATGGCTAATGATATACCATGGGGTTGAGAGTAAAACTGATGTTGGCATATATCGTTCATTCTGGGCACTGCTTGATAAAAAAGACCCATTAAAAATTTTACATTTGGAAGATACAATTCCTTTGCTTGAAGCAAACCCATCTTTAACAAAAAATATAAATAATCAGATATATTTGAATGACATAGTTTTTACAACCGGCATTACATCATGTGATGATGATTTTATAATTGCATCGGGTGAATTAGATCTTGCCTGCCGTATTACAAGAATTTCCAAAAATTATTTTTCCAAAGCATTTTCTAAATAAAAGATCATGGCAGAAGTTATCTTTC
>CBIGQT010000355.1:0-3997 GCA_966191655.1 uncultured Ginsengibacter sp. | reverse complement strand
TTACGAGTGCTGTATTTATTTCATATTGAAAATTTGTTTCTTTTCCGGTAATGCCACTTATAGATTTTTCGAGTTCAGATTTGGAAGATGAAGACAAGTCAAAGGCACTTTTAATAAGAATTGTTTTATCAGCGTTCACGAATGCTTCCTTAAATTTTGCTTTCTCTTCATCTTTTAAATCCTGTATTCTTTTAATAAAAATTTTTACTGATTGTTCTTCAAGACTTGTGGAAGCAAGTTCGGAAAGTGTTTTGCCCGCAATGGCAAAAACTTCATCCTGTGCTCTTCGTTTAAGCGTTTCAGTTATGCTCTCTTCCTCCTGCTTCAAAGAAGTCTCATATTTTGCCCGCAATGTGTTGGATTCATTTCTGACTTCTTCAAATAACCGTTGTTTTTCGGCTTTTACTTCTTCCTGCACTTTATTGAATTGAGCAGCTTTTTCTTTGTCAAACGCATCATTTTTTTGTTGAAATGCATCCCTTTCTTTTTGAGCCTCTGCTTTTTTTGCCTTCGCATCGCTTAGTTGTGCAGCTATCTTCTTTTCTCTTTCATCAATGGCGTTCAAAACGGGTTTATACAAAAACCTTTTTAACAACCATACAAGGATGAGAAAATTAATTACCTGCGCTATTACTGTGAACCAGTTGATCTCCATAATTTGTGCAAATTATTTAGCGATGAAATGATTCCAGAAAGGATTTGCAAAAATGAGGATCATCGACACAACGAAACAATAGATCGCGGTTGATTCTATCATTGCCAATCCTACGAACAATGTGCGGGTAATAGTAGAAGAAGCATCCGGTTGCTGCGCAATAGAGTTTAATGCAGATGCAACAGATCTTCCTTCGCCTAATGCGGGCATCATACATCCGATACCCGTTGTAAACCCGGCGGTAACGATTGACGCCACTCCGATTATAGTTGTACTATCCATGTTGTATTTCTTTTTTAGTGGTTATATTTTTAATTGTTGTCTTTCTTTTATTTTCGGTTGTGGCTGCCGTTATATAAACGCTTGCCAGTATCGCAAATATGTAAGCCTGTACCATTCCTGTTAACATTCCCAGGACGCTCATTACTATCGGAAAAAAAAATGGGGCTATTGAAAGCAGGATGGTAATGATCAGGCCTCCACTCATGATGTTTCCAAATAACCTAACGGCCAGGGCTAAGGTTCGTGACAGTTCACTGATAATATTAAATGGCAGCATGATAAAACTGGGCTGCAAATAAGATTTCAGGTATCCTTTTATTCCGCTTTCGGCAATTCCAAAAACAGGAACAGCAATGAATACACAAATTGCCAGTGCAGCCGTTGTTGAAAGTGAACCGGTAGGAGGTTCGTACCAGGGTAATATGGAGCAGAGATTTGATACCGCAATAAATAAAAACATGGTTCCAATGAACCCGATATATTTTGCAGGTTTATTCAGCCCCACTTCTTTTATCTGGTCTCTCATTCCGATAACCAGCATTTCTAAAATAGCTTGCCAACGTGTTGTTTTAATTTCTGATTTTAAGTTGCGTGTAATAAGTTTTGCCCCCGCTGCCAGGATGATCATCATCGCCCATGTAGTGACTATGGTAAGATTTAAATTGACAAATCCGTGCTGCCAGAAGATCTTTTGGTCGGGGCTAAGCCTCATTGGATACCTCCTTTATTAACCTAACTTTTGAATGATTATTTTTTTGCGTGGCACGTGTTATAATTGTCCTTGCTATTAAGAACCCTGCAAGACAAACAAGCATTTTTTGCCAGCTATGTTGAGAGACATAATAAAATCCTGCAAGGGCAATTGCCATTCTTATAATAAAACTGCTGACAAATAAAAGAGCTGCTTTTCTTGAGTGCAATGCCTTTTGTATCGTGAGCCAGAGGCCGCCAAAAAATATAATTCCCAAAATGCCACCCGCAATTAATGGTGGGAGCATGCTGATGATTTCATTTATTTTCATTGTCCTGTTTTTTATGTATTTCTTTGTTTTCTTTTTGAACCCAGTTCCAGGCAACCAGGCAGCCAATCATTAGCCCTGTAATTAACAAACTGAGTGTCCATGAAAAATTTACCTTGTATTTTTTGTCCAGCCAAACACCCAATGCTGCACCCAATAAAGTGGGTACAGCTACTGACCAACCGACCATTCCGAATAAACCTAAACCTGCCCATACGCTCTTTTTTTCATGTTGTGCCTGCAATCTTCTCTCTTCCTTATCGCCAACTTCTTTGCTGAAAGACTTTTTATTATATGACTTTTCATCTTCCACTATCCTCTTCTTAATTTTTGAATATTGCGGATAAACCCGCTTTCCAGTTTTGCCATCACGGAACGAGTATTTATTTCCTTTTCGTCCAGTTCCATCATTTCTTTTTCAACCATTGAACGAAGTTTTCCGAGTGGTGCATCGCCTATGGCATTTCTCACAGATACTAAAACATCCGTTCCCGCCTTTATAATAATACCTTGATCTAATGCCACATATTTTACGCCTTCGCTTGTTGTTTCATAGGTTAAAATGCCGGGCACGATAGACGCTGTAAAATCAAGCCTTTGCGGCAAAAGGCCATAAGAACCTGCACTTGTTTCGATAACAATTCTTTTTACATTTTTTATTTCTGCAAATACTTTAAATGGAAGCAATATTTTCAGGTTCATCGGAAAACATTTTTGCCTCACCCCAACCCCTCTCCCGAGGGAGAGGGACAAGATGTGTTATTAACTATTTTCAGTAGTTATTACTTTCTTTTGTTTTACTTCGTTTATGGTGCCGATCATATAAAAATCACTTTCGGGATAGTCTTTAAATTCGTCATTTAAAATTCTTTCGCATCCATCGAGTGCATCTTTCAGTGTTACATTTATTCCTTTAAACTGGCTGAACTGTTCTGTAGCAAAAAAAGGCTGTGTAAGAAAACGCTCAAGCCTGCGGGAACGGTTCACTATTTTTTGATCATTTACTGAAAGTTGCTCCAGGCCAAGCATGGCGATGATATCTTTCAACTCTTCGTATTGCGCTAACGTTTGCCGAATCTCCTGCGCCATTTTGTAATGCCGTTCGCCAATGATACCCGGAGTAGCCATTTTAGAACCTGACTGCAACAAATCAATAGCGGGATACAAACCTTCACTTGCTCTTTTTCTGGACAAAACAATAGATGCTGACAGGTGAGAAAACGCATGCACTGCCGCAGGGTCCGTTAGGTCATCCGCCGGAACATATACGGCCTGTATAGAAGTGATCGCTCCTGCATTGGTG
Source organism: uncultured Ginsengibacter sp. (assembly GCA_966191655.1). Taxonomy (GTDB): domain Bacteria; phylum Bacteroidota; class Bacteroidia; order Chitinophagales; family Chitinophagaceae; genus Ginsengibacter. Next base: position 738 of record CBIGQT010000355.1, on the reverse strand, counting down.
TTCGCTATACGTTCCTCGAGTTCTGACAGTTCAGTTCCCATCGTTGGCTGATAACCAAGCCTGGAGGGCATTTGACCCATCAGGCCTGATACTTCCATGCCAGCCTGTATAAAACGGAAAATATTATCGATGAGCAGTAACACATCTTTATGTTCATCGTCACGAAAATATTCAGCCATTGTTAGTGCAGCATGGCCTACACGAAAACGGGCTCCCGGTAATTCATTCATTTGTGCAAACATCATCACCATATTAGGCAGTACCCCTGCTTCGTTCATATCATGATAGAGTTCCAGTCCTTCACGGCAGCGTTCCCCGATACCGCAAAACATGCTGATGCCATTATGGTTTTTTACCATGTTGTGAATGAGCTCCGTTAGTAAAACGGTTTTGCCAACGCCGGCGCCGCCAAACAAACCAGCTTTACCTCCGCGTTCTAACGGTACCAATACATCAATGGCCTTAATACCTGTTTCAAAAACTTCAGAAGTGGTTGAGCGCTCAATTAAGGTCGGCGGGCTTTGGTGAATGCTTCTCCATTTGGTTGAAGGCGGTAAAACATAATCATCTGAAGTATTACCAAACACGTCGAACATGTGTCCCAGGGTCTTTTCGCCAACAGGAACTTGTAATGGCTCATTTGTTGTTTCTGCTTTCATACCTCTTGCAAGGCCTTGTGTCGGAGTTAATGCAATGCCGCGAACATGTTTGGTATCGAGTTGCAGTTGCACCTCAATA
>CBIGQT010000354.1:0-3998 GCA_966191655.1 uncultured Ginsengibacter sp. | reverse complement strand
TAGGTGCAGGCAAGCAAACACTGATATTTCAATTTATTGGTGAATCGATACTGATGGCGATGTTGTCTGCAATACTTGCTGTAATTATCATATCGCTGGTATTGCCTGCATTCAATTTATTGGTACAAAAAAATCTTGTGCTTGATTTAATTAATCCGTTTCATATAACTGCATTACTGCTGATTATTTTAATATGCGGATTGATTGCAGGCAGTTATCCTTCACTGTACTTATCGTCATTTAATCCTGTGTTTGTTTTAAAAGGATTGAAGATGAAAGGCAGCAGCGCTGCAATTATAAGAAAAGGTTTAGTAGTGTTACAGTTTAGTATTTCAATCATACTTATTATAAGCACTATTGTCATTTACCAGCAAATACAACACGTAAAAAACAGGAATCTGGGATTTAATAAAAATAATTTGCTTGAAGTAAATACAAATGATGAATTCAACAAAAATTATGAGATGATAAAACAAGACTTGTTGAATAGTGGTGTTATTGACGATCTTGCACTTTCTGATTACACAACTTTATATGGAGGCAATAATACAGGCTCCCTTATATGGGAAGGAAAAGCCACCAATAGCAAAGTGCTGATATCTAATCGCGGCGTATCGCCCGGGTTTATGAATACTTATGGGTTAAAAATTTTAGAGGGCAGAGACTTTGTTATAACAGATAGTATCACTTCAAAAAAACCGAATATAATTGTCACGAAATCTCTTGAAAAATTAATGGGCAAAGGAAGTGCAGTGGGCAAAACCATGCATTGGGATGGTGATACAAGCAATACTGTATTAAATATTGTTTGTGTATGGTGATATGTATGGCAAACCAGATCCCTTATATTTTTATTGCCCCGAATACAGACTCACCTCAGAAATGTATGTGCGCTTAAAGTCAACTGCAAATGTTGAAACTGCATTGAAACAAATAGAAACAATCGTAAAGAAAGATAATCCCTCTTACCCTTTTACTTATCAATTTGCAGATGATCAATTCAATAAAATGTTTTTGAATGAAGCATTGATAAGTAAATTATCAAGAGTGTTTGCAGCATTAGCAATTTTTATTTCATGTCTGGGTTTATTTGGGTTAGCAGCTTACACTGCAGAGCGCAGAATAAAAGAAATAGGCATTCGCAAAGTACTGGGAGCAAGTGTTTCAGGCATTACAACATTATTATCAAAAGATTTTTTGCAGTTAGTAGTTATATCATGCATTGTGTCGTTTCCTATAGCATGGTGGATGATGCATAGCTGGTTACAGAATTATAAATACAGGATTGAGATAAGCTGGTGGATATTTTTAGCAGCAGGTATTTCAGCCATACTCATCGCTTTAATTACTATCAGCTTTCAATCTATAAAAGCAGCGATAGCAAATCCTGTGAAGAGTTTGCGAACGGAATGACTATTTGAAAACTGAAAAAGAAAGGTAATTAAATCACACTTCATAAACCGACTTTTATGTTTAAAAATTATTTCAAGACTGCATGGCGGAACCTGGTGCGTAATCCCAGGATTTCCCTCATCAATGTTGGTGGGCTTGGGATAGGCATTGCATGCGCAATCATCTTATACCTTTATGCAAAGAGTGAATTTGGTTATGATACTTTTTATCCCAATGCAGATCGCATTTACAGATTGTATACTCATATTGATCTTAACGATGTGGTATCTAACAGCGCAAGGAGCAGCCCTCCTGTTGCGCAGATACTCAGAACACAATTCCCGGAAGTAGAAGCAAACACTTTCATTGGTTATGAGGCTGCGTATAATATGCGGTATAAAGACAAGGTTTTTCGGGAACACCGTGTATATACCGCAGATTCTAATTACTTCAGGGTATTTGAGCATCAACTACTGAAAGGCGATGCTGCCACTGCACTATCAGTGCCATACCAGTTAGTAATGACTGCATCTGCTGCAAAAAGGTATTTTGGCAATGAAGACCCCGTTGGTAAACAATTGCTGGTAGATGATACAACGTCTTTTATTGTATCGGCTGTAATGAAGGATTTTCCTGAAAATGCTCAATTCAATGCTGATATGTTCATTTCTATGAGTACACTTCATGGTAGAGATGATGATAAATGGCTTGCGTTGGGCTATTCCAATTTTATCATGCTGAAGAAAGGTGCCGATGCAAAGGCTGTTGAGCAAAAACTAAAATCTATTGTTGATAAAGGTGCAGGGCCGCAAATAGAAAGACTGCTTAAGGTGCATTACAATAATTTTAAAGCAAGCGGGAATGCTTTTGAAATGAAATTGCAACCGCTTACCAGCATTTACCTGTACTCCAAAGAAACCTATGGTATTGATCCCAATACAGAATGGGGACATTCACGCATCGGTAACATTTTATATGTACGCATTTTTATTGCCACTGCTTTGTTTGTATTGTTAATAGCTGTTTTTAATTTCATGAACATTGCAACAGCAAGAAGTGAAAAAAGAGCAAAGGAAACAGGTATTCGCAAAACGCTGGGCTCACGCAGGTGGCAGCTTATGATGCAGTATTTTACAGAGGCTATATTAACCACCGCTATTGCTGTGATAGCAGCGGTTATTATTGTACAAATAGCATTACCATGGTTCAATCAACTCACGGGCAAAACAATAGCACTTAATTTTTTTAATAATGCTTTTACAATTCCGTTGCTTCTGGCTTTTACCATTTTTGTTGGCCTGCTTGCGGGTAGCTACCCGGCTATTTTTCTTTCTGCCTTTCAGCCGGTAGAAACATTAAAAGGATTGAAGCGAAAAGGCAAGGCATCCCTGCGCAGCGTGCTTGTTGTAAGCCAGTTTGCAATAAGCATAGCACTGATCGTTGGTATGATGGCTGTAAACACACAACTTAATTTCATGCAGCATAAAGACCTTGGCATTAAATCGCAGCAATTGATCACTATCACTAATGGAGCATCGCTTGGCAACAACCTGCAGGTATTCAGGCAGGAGTTGCTAAAGAACCCTTCTGTTGAATCCGTTACTAATTCATCGGTCATGTTTGCAACAGGTGTGCCTGAAACTACTTATACATACGAGAATCAAACCAACACAGACCCTGTACATGCAGCCTTTCTCGATGTGGATGAATACTTCATTCCAACATTTGGTATAGCGCTGAAAGAAGGCCGCTTTTTTGACGCATCAATGCCTACTGATAGCAGTGCCGTAGTGATCAATGAAACAGCAGCAAGAGATTTTGCTCCCGGTGCAAAATCAGTATTGAGCCATCGCATTACAATGCTTTCCAGCGATTCTGTACCGAGGGTTTACCGCATCATTGGCGTAACAAAAGATTTCAATTTTGAATCGCTGCACCAGGTTGTAAAGCCATTGGTATTGCATCTTAATAAAGTACAGCAGGCATCCACTTACATCACCATTAAATACAGCGGTAACGATGGCGCAAATGCCCGCAATTACGTTGAAGCAACATGGAACCGCATGCAGGCAGTTGAAAAATGCAACTTTAGTTTCCTTAACGACACAATCGATAATTTGTACAGCAGTGAAAAAAAAGTGAGTGAGTTATCAACTTTGTTATCCGCATTGGGTGTGCTGGTGGCTTGTCTTGGCTTACTTGGCCTTGCCATGTTTGTTACAGAACAACGTAAAAAAGAGATAGGCATCAGGAAAGTTTTAGGTGCAAGCGTTACCGTGGTAATAGCAACCATTTCACGACAATTTGTTTTCTGGATACTGATGGCGAACCTCGTTGCATGGCCTGTTGCTTACATTGTATTGCATCGCTGGCTTCAAAACTTTGCATATCATGTTAGCCCTGCGTGGTGGATGTTTGGCGGCGCCAGTGGAATAACACTTTTAATTGCGTTGATAACAATAGGCACACTATCAATAAAAGCGGCAATGGCCAACCCGGTAAAGAGTTTGAGAACGGAATAGCAACAGATACTAACTGTTAAGTATAAACGTAAAAACAATAAATAGATTTTTCAATCCATTAAATGAATATTTTTTTAAAAATAT
>CBIGQT010000353.1:0-4006 GCA_966191655.1 uncultured Ginsengibacter sp. | reverse complement strand
TGCTTTTAGTCCTTTGGGTAAAGGATTTTTAGCAGGTAAAATTGATGAAAATACAAAGTTTGGCAAGGGCGATATCCGCAATATTCTGCCACGATATACAGAAGAAGCCCGTGCTGCCAATAAAGCGTTGTTAGATTTACTGGATGAGTTTGCGGCAAAAAGAAATGCCACTCCTGCGCAAATTTCCCTGGCATGGGTATTAGCTCAAAAGCCATGGATTGTTCCTATTCCAGGAACGACAAAATTGCATCGTCTTGAAGAAAATAATGGAGCTGCTTCTATTAAACTAACGGCGCAGGAATTGCGTGAAATTGAAGAGGCTTCTGCTCATATAACTATTATGGGTACACGATATACCGAGGCGATGGAGAAGTCGACAGGATTATAAAATAAAACGAAATAACAGGAATATATCAGAAAATCAAAACACCATTTTTCCAAAAGGAAATAAAGTGCCGGCTGACTATTTCACCAGCGAAACATGACTTTAGAAGTGATTCTAAACAGACCTTTGAAATATCTTGTAGAAAAGGTTTATGGCAATGGAATACATGCGTTGGTGGCAGTTCTTATAAGAAAAATAATGGATTAAACTAAAAAGCCCGCAAATCAATAAATTGCGGGCCTTTAGTTTTTATGTGTCGGGATTCTGAAATTTACTATCTCATAACTAATTTTCAATTCTCTTTAAAAGCCGACGGCGTCACTCCAAATTTTGATTTAAAAACAGTAGAAAAATAAGCTGCAGACGAAAACCCGGATTTAAAGGCAATTTCGGATATGCTGAGATCTTCATGTTGCATATAATATTTAGCTTTTTGCAATCTGGTTGTTACGATATAATCATTCACATTACAATTTAATACGGCTTTTACCCTGCGGTAAAGCTGTACTCTGGAAATTCCCAGTTCGTTGCAAATGTCATTTATTCCAAACTTATCATTACCAATGTTATTCTCAACAATGGCCGTAAACTCTATCATAAATTTCCTGTCGGTTTTTTTTGAGATATGCGATTTTTCTTCGGAAAAAATTTCACCTGAATAATGTTCTTTTATTTTGTCGCGATTTTGCAATAAGCTTTTAATTGTTTTTTGCAGAAACAATAAGTTAAATGGCTTTGTAATGTAAGCATCGGCCTGCGTTTCCATTCCTTCAATTTTTTGATTTTCCTGATCTTTTGCGGTTAGCAGTATCACTGGGATATGCGAAGTGCGAACGTCGCTTTTAAAAATTTGCGTGAGTTCAAGGCCATTTTTGCCCGGGATAACAATATCGCAAAGTATTAAATCAGGTAAGGCATCAAATGCAGATTGTAATGCAGTGTTACCATCTGGAGCCTCAATTATATTATACTCGGTACCAAGCCTCGAAGAAAGATAGTCTCTCATTTCAGTATTATCTTCAATTACCATTAACGTCAGGTATTTTGGGAGAACAGATCCAAAACTCTGGTTGGGTATCTTATTAATATTATACAGATCAGTGGTATAAATATCCGCATCTTCATTGATGACCGTTTCTTTATTTATATCAGATTCAAATTCGCTTTTTTCAAAATGTGCATTTCCAAGTGGTAAAGCAATAATAAACGTAGATCCTTTTTTTCTTTCACTTTTTACTGTTATAGAACCATGATGTAATTCCATCAGTTCCTTTGATAATGCAAGGCCAAGTCCTGTGCCTTTATAATTTTCATATTCCCCCTGGAAAAATGGTTCAAAGGCATGATCTATCACTTCTTTTGTCATTCCTATACCATCATCTTCTACTTTTATAATGGCATTTTTAATATCCTTCGAAACTGTTACGTAAACAAGCCCATGATCGTTAGTGAATTTAAAAGCGTTGGACAATACATTAAAAATTACCTTATCCAACATCGTGGTGTCCATCCAAACGAAAAGGCTGCGTTCGGTTGTAAAAAATTTAAGATTAATATTTTTGTTTTTTGCCAATATTTTAAATGAATCCACAATTTCATTAGTAAAGCTAATAAGGTCCGTTTCTGAAACATGAGGTTTCATTTTTTTAAACTCTATTTTTCTGAAATCCATTAGTTGACTAACGAGTCGGTATAAACGCATTACGTTCCGCTGTATCAGTTGAAGTGATTGTTTTGTTTCCTGTTGAATTCTTGTATTTGCAATCAATTCGCCCAGGGGCGCAAAAATGAGCGTAAGTGGCGTGCGGAATTCGTGGGATATGTTAGTAAAGAAATTAAGCCTGGCCTGGTGTGCTTCTTCTGCTTTTGCTGACATTTCAATCAACTGACTGCTTTGCCTTGAAATTTCTTCGTTTTGTGATCTGAGTTTTTTGGTAATTATTTTATTTCTTCTCCATGAAAAGAAAACAGCAGTACCTAAAACAATTACCAGCAACAGGGCGCTGATGAGTATATTATTAAATGTTCTTTGAGTTTTATAAATTTTTATTTGATCATTTAAAATGTTTTGTTGCCTTTCTATATCTTTTTGTTGTGATAGAATTTTCTGGCTTTGCAGTTTCATTATCCGCACATTGGACGAATCAATTATTGTGGTGAATAATTGATTCTCTTTTTGATAAGGTTTGTTTTCAAGAATATTGTAGGCCGTTAAGATGGCCTCCTGGCCTCCGGTTGGATATAGAACAGTTGCGGCTATATCTTTATTGGCAACCATATCCAATCCTGCGCCTTGTAAAGGCAAGCCATCTATGCCGATTATTTTTATTTTATTTTGGAGATTAAGTTGTTTACAAATCTTGTAAATATCAAAAGCCATAAAATCATTCTGTGCGTAAATCAGATCTATATTGGCATTGATTTTTAAATAGTCTTCTATCTCATTATATTTTTTTTCCAGTGAATAATTTTCAAACTTTTTGACATAGTTCATTTGTGGGTAATGGGATATAACATCCATGAACCCATTATGCCGGTCAATAACGGGTGAGGCATCGGGTATGCCGGTTACCTCCATTATATTTCCTTTTCCATGAAGGAGGTAATTGGCATATCTTCCGGCATTTTGTCCTACTTCAAAGTTTGATGCTCCGACAAAAGCTGTATAGTCTTTGGTGTTAGTCCTTCTATCCACAACAACTACCGGAATACCCGATTGAAATACTTTTTCGATTACCGGTGACAATGGCTTTACCTCATTGGGAGATACAATCAGCAAATCAATTTTTTGTCTTACCAATTCTTCAATTTGTTGAATTTGTATTTGACTACTGGCGTTAGCATCTTTATAAATGAATGAAATATTATCATGGAAAGAAAGCTCTCTTTTCATTTCGTCCAACATGGTCTGCCTCCAGCTATCATTTCCGGTACATTGAGAAAATCCGATGGTATAATTTTTCTCTTTTGTACTTTTTTGACAGGATGCAAAAAGCAAACAACCGAAAATAATTGATAAGAAGCAGTAAGTTTTATTTTTTGATAGTGCAGGCATAAGTTCAATCGTAAGTATGGTAGTGGTATTATTTTAAAGACAAACAAATTCTGAAAATTGATGCAACAATATTATAAATTACTGATACAATTTTTAAAATTATTTTTTAATAACCTACGAATTATATTTTAATTTATTGATAATTAGCTATTTAATTGATTGTTGCCCACGATACAAATTTAAAAGTATTAGTTCCGAATTTGAATAAGAAAATGAGGGCACCCAATCTATATTTGGTTTTTAAACGATTGCCAAATGAACAAAAAATTGCTTTTATGGAGTGTGGTTGTCGCTCTCGGCGGCTTTTTATTTGGCTTTGATACGGCAGTAATTTCAGGTGCGGAACAGGACATCAAACATATCTGGCAACTAAGTGACGTAGTACATGGAATTGCTATTGGAATTGCTCTTTATGGTACCGTAATCGGTGCACTGTTCGGCGGAATCCCCGCCACTAGATTTGGAAGAAAAAAGACATTGTTATGGATTGGCATCTTTTATCTCATCTCTGCATTTGGTTCGGCACTAGCTCCGGACGTATATATTTTCATGGCTTTTCGTGTATT
>CBIGQT010000352.1:0-4015 GCA_966191655.1 uncultured Ginsengibacter sp. | reverse complement strand
AACATTAGCAGAGCAATGCATGCTCAATACTTTTTTATCGTGCGGTAAAATATAATTCAGTATACTAAATATCGCCTTCTTCATTTCACCGGTATATTGAGTGCCACCGATAAGAATTATTTTCTTTGTAAAATTTACAATTACAAAATTTTTATGAGGCACACCATCAGTTTTTGGGTCTGCATAAAAATGAGGAACCTGTATTAAATGCCAGTCGATTTCTATTTCATTGAGTTCTTTTTCTTCAGGACGTAAAAACATATTGTAAACAAAAAGATTGCAACACGGATTTTCATTGATAACTCTTATGTTTAAACGATACTCCGGCGAAGCGCATGCATAGCAATCTCTTATCCATAGCTTTTTGTTACTCAGAAAATCCATCATTTTCTTATAAAGAAGATCGAAATATTTTTCGTCTATCGGGATATTAAATTCATTCCAGTTTATTGTATTAGCGGTTAAGGCATCTTTTACAATAAACCTGTCTTTGGGGCTTCGCCCTGTAAATTCTCCTGTATCAATAACTAATGCGCCGGTATCACTTAATACTCCTTCACCTTTTGCAACAGACTGGCTAATGAGTTCTTCAGGTGATAACTGATAAAATATATTTTCGGCAGATTTTAATCCAAGGTTAAATAATATAGCCTTCGGAATTGCAAGCATCGTTGGAACAGACATGAAAACTTTATTGGTTGATTATACCGGCAAATGTAGCTATTCAGGTTTTTCAGATGCCTTAAAAAAGAAGCGTTTAGTTTCTGCTATTCGGCAAAAACGTTCGTTTATCTTCAAGTACCTTTCAAAGACATTAAATAAAAACATGGAAGATGTAAAATTTCTTAAAAAGAATAAAAAAATTAATTTTTTAATGTGTACACTTTACCTGTAATTTTTGTTTTGAAAAATTAAAAATCTTTTTATCATGTATATTGCAAGCCATAAATTTTCATTTCATGAAATATCTCCCGCTTAATCCTGAGATTTTTATTCAAAACAGGAAAAAGTTTATTGCTAAAATGGATAGTAATTCAATTGCAATTTTCAATAGCAATGATGAACTTCCGGCTAATGGTGATGCATTGCTGCCATTTAAGCAAAATTCTGATTTATTCTGGCTTACCGGTATTGAGCAGGAAGACACCATGCTTATTTTGTTTCCTGATAATCCTGATGCAAAATACCGGGAGGTATTGGTTTTAGTAAGGCCTAATGAATTAAAAGAAAAGTGGGACGGGCACAGGCTTACTGCCAAAGAAGGCAAAGAGATTTCGCGCGTGGAAACAATTGTATGGTTGGATGTTATTGATGGCATGGTGCAACCCTGGATTCATTTAGCTGATGCTATTTATTTGAATACAAATGAAAATGACCGCAAGGCAAACTTTATAAATGTAAGAGACTATCGTTTTACTGCATTTATGCGTGAACGTTACCCATTGCATAATTATAAACGCAGCGCCAAAATCCTTAGAGAATTAAGGGCGATAAAATCCTACCTGGAAGTTGAAGTGATTCAAAAGGCAATTGACATAACCGAAAATACTTTCAGAAGATTGCTTCAGTTTATAAAGCCGGGCGTGATGGAATACGAAATTGAAGCAGAAATATATCATTCATTTTTATCTCAACGGTCAACGGGGCCGGGCTATAGCAGTATCATTGCCAGTGGAGACAGGGCGAGAACATTGCATTACGTAAGCAATAATAATGAATGCAAAGATGGTGAATTACTCTTAATGGATTTTGGGGCAAGCTACGGGAATTACAATGCGGACCTAACGAGAACCATACCCGTAAATGGTAAGTTTGGGAGAAGACAGAAAACGGTTTATAATGCATGTCTTCATCTGCATCATTATGCAGCATCTATTTTAAAACCTGGTATCAGCATAAATGATTATACAGAAAAGATCGGTGATGAAGCCACCATCGTTTTTCAAAAAATTGGTTTGTTAAAAAAGACGGAAATTAAAAATGAAGATCCTTCAAACAGGGCTTACAGAAAATATTTGTATCATGGTATCTCACACCATCTCGGAATTGATGTTCATGATTTGGGAACCAAGAATGAGCCAATAAAGCCAGGAATGGTTTTTACAATTGAACCTGGAATTTATATTGAGGAAGAAAAAATGGGTGTGCGTATCGAAAATAATTTCTGGATCACTAAAAACGGCAATAAAGATTTAATGAAAAATATTCCAATAACAGTTGAAGAAATTGAAACATTGATGAAGAAGTAATGATAACAGAGATCCGACGACAGACCACCGGTCATCAACAACTATTATAATTTATAAAAAAATAAGAATGGCATTTAAGTTTGAAAAATTACAAATTTGGCAGTTGGCAGTAGATTTGTCTTACGAAATTCATGAAATGACCAGAACTTTTCCAAAAGAAGAATTATTTATTCTTACTTCGCAAATTAAGCGGGCTGCAGATTCAATTTCATTAAATATTGCTGAAGGTTCTACAGGCCAATCAAATCCGGAACAAAAAAAATTTATCGGATATGCTCAAAGATCTGCATTAGAAGTTGTAGGTTGCCTATACCTGGGCAAGAGGAGAGGACTTGTTACCAATGATCAATTTAAAAGTAAATATGATTCGCTGGATAAATTAGTCGCTATGATTCAAAAATTTAAAAACTCAATTAATTAGCAGCGCCTGCATTTGTCTGTCGTCAATGGTCAGTTATCGGTTGTCATTATTCATTCTCAATTCATGAAAAATATCCCAAACATTTTTACGCTGCTTAATTTATTCTTTGGTTGTATGGCAATTGTATTTGCTTTGCAAACCAATGCTGTAATAATTTATTTAAATGATGAATATTCCAGCAGTTTTAATATTCCCGAAAAATTAACCTGGGCGGCCATTTGTATAATTATTGCTGCACTTATAGATTTCCTGGATGGATTTGTTGCCCGTTTATTAAAGGCAACGTCTTCATTGGGAAAGCAACTTGATTCATTAAGCGATGTGGTAAGTTTTGGCGTAGCACCGGGAGTAATAATATATAAATTACTCCGTATGAGTTTTGCAAGAGAAGAAAATGGATTAGATGTTTCGATAATATGGCTGATGCCTGCATTTATTTTAAGTTGCGCTGCAGCTTACAGGCTTGCAAAATTTAACCTTGATGATTCACAGAGTGTAAATTTTAAAGGCGTGCCTGTTCCTGCAATTGGCCTGTTAGTTGCTTCACTGCCACTTATTCTCCATTTTAATACTATAACTGCCATTAATAATTTATTTATTAATAAATGGTTTTTATATATACTTATTATTGTACTTAGCTACCTGATGGTTTCTAATATGCGAATGATGTCTTTGAAATTTTCTGATTTTACGCTGAAAAATAATATACCAAAGATTGCATTATTAGCCATAGCAATCATTGCCGCTATTTTTTTACAATGGATAGCCGTTCCAATTGTTTTTATATTTTATATTATATTATCTCTTTCAACAATTAAAACAAAAAGCAAATGAATTTTGTTGCTGAAATAAAAATTATGCCGCTTAAAGAGTTGCTTGACCCGCAGGGCAAAGCGGTTATGGGCGGACTTTCCAACCTTGGATTAAAAAATATTGAAGATGTAAGAATCGGCAAGCATATACAATTGAATATAGAAGCAAAAGATGCAACTGATGCAAAAAAAATCGCAGAAGAAGCATCTCAAAAGTTATTGGCAAATCCTGTTATGGAAGAGTATACAATTTTAATTAGCTAATTCGTCAATCGGATAATATGCTAATGGTTATAAACTTTCGGACAGTTAAATAAAAAAAATTTTCATTTTCGTTAATTAGCTAATTGGCTAATTAGCATATTAGCCTAATTAAGCAAATGCTTTATATCGTTCCATCTCCCATCGGTAACCTTGCTGATATTACATTTCGGGCTGTGGAAGTATTGAAATCGGTTGATTTAATTCTGGCGGAAGACACAAGAACTTCGGCTAAGCTTCTCCGTTATTATAATATCGAAAAACCCACAACT
>CBIGQT010000351.1:0-4044 GCA_966191655.1 uncultured Ginsengibacter sp. | reverse complement strand
TAACATCCATCCCGGGCCTGCTCCTGCCGGTTTATTGGCTGAAGGCAAATACAGAGGATAATCACCAAATGCAGTATTGCACCACATCACATCATCCTTGTCAAAACCTGCCGGCCATATTCCCACTCTTCTTTCCCAGGTACTTTTTACACAAATAATGCTGGTGGATATGTGCCAATAATTATTAAAATTATCCATGAATGTAGACCCATGACCTGCGCCTCTTGAAAATCCGCCGGACTTAAAACTAAATGGATCAGATTGAGGTGTTACTTCTATTCCATCGAACAATGGCTTGCTCCCTACTACCACTCCATCGGCATATCCACTCATTTCAGTTCCGGGCGCACCATATTGAAAATAATATTTACCGTTATGCTTCGTCATCCATGAACCTTCTATAAAAGGGTCAAGAAAAGTGTTGTCCATATTTTCTCCAAACCGCTGCCAGCCATAACGCCAGTACTGTAGTAAATACATGGGAGTTCGTGTACCAATTGGTTTAAAAGTTTTCCTATCCAGTTCAACACCGTAAACCGGATAGTTGTTGCTGCTTCCATTGTACATATATAACCGGCCGTCATCGTCAGTAAAAAAAGCAGGATCCCATCCACCAATTTCAAAAGAATCAACCAAAGGTTTCCATTCGTTTGCTTTAGGATTCGTGCTCATCCACAATGTAAAATTTATTGTGTAGGTGCTTCCAAATACGATCATTGTATCTCCGATAATTCCGACCGCCGGCGCACAGAGTTCATCATATCCTTTATTCCATGGACGCAAAAATTTTCTGGAGTTAAATGTCCAGTGAAGCATATCATGACTCCACCAATAGCCCCACTGATTTGTTGAAAATAAATAATAATCGTTTTTATAATTCACAATTACAGGATCCGCAGTGGCTCTATGTTTGCCCCATACAGTGAAATCTGGTATGGGCGTATATCCATAATCGATATTTACAGGATTGCAATAAGTTTTTTGCTGTGCAGATACAAATTGAAATAAAAAGAGAATTCCTAATAGTAATACAAGGTTTTTGCTGAACCTTATCAGATAGAAATTTACCATATCATTTTCGTTTAAGCTCATCGCCTCCAGAGGAGTCCTTTGGACACCCCCCTTCCCAGGGGAGAGGGCCATTGTCTGAATGGGCCAATAGTTGTTAATTCAATTTAATATTTTCAAAACAATCATTTATCAAAAAGCTCCTTACCTCACTTCGATCGAGCCTGTCTTTTTATTTTTTATGATAAACTTTTTTTCACCGGAAGGAAGCACTTCCTCCTTAATTAAATAATGATCCTCATCAAAACTAATTGCCTGCTTAACTTCTTTCTTTTCTGTAACACCTCTCCAATCTTCTATTATAACAGGTTCCCATTTTTTTGTTTTGGCTGAAAGGTAACAGGCATCAATAATTGCATTAACTATGTAACCGTCATAAAAACTTTCAGCCGGTTGGATTTTATTTTCTATTGCATTAAACATATCTGTAAACATGTGGTTGTATCCCAATTCATGCACTTCATCACCCACAGGGAAAAGCCAGCCTGTAGTACTCTCAGCTTTTTCAGCAACATAACTGCCACCCTTACCCGTAGTAAACATTTCGAAGCCGGTGCGTAAAAAATTATTGGTCCAGATGGTCCCTTCCGTTCCCATAACTTCATCTCTTAAGTCCATGCCGCCACGAAATGACCAGCTTACTTCAAACTGGCCAATGGCGCCGTTTTCATACTTCACTAAGCCGATTGCGTTGTCCTCTGCATCTATAGGATGCACACGGGTATCGGCCCAACACATCACTTCAATTGGCTTATTATTTTTCCCGATAAAATTCCTGCTTATTTCTATGCAATGGCAACCCAAATCAACCATGGCTCCGCCACCAGATTTTTCTTTGTCCCAAAACCAATCACTATGTGGCCCGGGATGCGTTTCCCTGCTCTTTGTCCAAATAACTTCACCGATGCTGCCACTTTTTATACTTGCCAATGATTTTAAAAACTTGGGTGTGTAACAAAGATCTTCAAGATATCCTCCCGTTACGTTTGCCTTATCAACAGCCTGCAACATTTGCAAAGCTTCTTTTGCATTACGCCCTAAGGGTTTGGTGCATAACACGTGTTTACCTGCATCAGCACAGGCAAGGATCGATTCCAAATGCATATCATTTGATAAAGCTATAATTACTGCATCCACATCTTCATGCTCTACACATTCTTTAATATTTGTCGTATAGGCTTTAACGTTATAATCATCTGCAAACTTTATGGCATTTGCTTCGGTTCTGCTGTACACCATTGTAATTACATCTTTTCTACGTTGCGCTACCAATGCATCAGCATAAAAGCGTGCAATAAAACCAGAACCAAGAATTGCTAATTTCATAATATTAAATTCGATTTATTTTGTGTGATGAAGTTTTATTTGAACTACAATCTTTTCATTATGTATGCTGCAAAAATAAACATTGAATAAGTTGTATTGTTAAATATATCATCCTGGTTATTAAATTATTTTAGCGCTTCATCTTTTTCTTTTTCTAAAAAATTAGCCGCCGCGCCAATGCCTTCCGTTTTCCATGTCATCAATGCTTCATCCGGCACTGGCTCCAAAGGAATAGTGCTTGATTTTGACGGTTCATTATAGGGAACATTTGCACTTCTGTTATAAACAGATATTAAGGACCAGCGTGCTTTATCAGAAAGATTTGCTTCAGAGCGATGCAATAAATTACTGTGAAAAAATAATGCATCTCCTGCTTTTATCTCTACATATACCAGGTCCATTGTTTTCAACGCAAGATCAACATAATGTTGTGATGCACCAACCTGCTCACCTGCAAAACCATGTTCAATGCGACCCATTTTGTGCGAGCCTTTTATTACCTGTAAACATCCGTTTCCTTTATTAGCGTCAGTTATTGCCACCATTACCGACATCATCTGATCCGGCAATAAAAATTCGTTTTTGTACCAATAGCCATAATCCTGGTGCCATTCCCATGCACCTCCAACTTTGGATTCTTTTTGCATAAGCTTACTGTGAAAATGGCAAACTGAACTATCTCCGTCCATCAATTTATCAACCGACTCAATCATGCGTTTACTTTTTGTAAGCAACCCATAAGCATCATTGCCGGGAGTGTACCACAGCGTAAGTTTTGTTTTTTTTCCGGATTGATCATTTAAATCAAAAGCATGTTTTTGTAAAGCATCATCCCCTGTAGCAATGCTATATAGTTTATTTATTTCTTCCGCCCGTAAAAAATTTTTAATAATTACATAGCCATCCCTTTCATAGTCTAAGATGTTTTGCTGAGTTAATTGAAAATGTGCCATAACCAAAAATTTTTATTTATTTAAGTAAGAAGAAATAAAGCCCAATTTGTGTAATCCATTTTGAATATCCGGAATATTCATAAATAATTTCCATAGTAGCCCGGTACGATAATTTTCAATCATCACAATTATAGGTCCTTCATCAATTGCAAGATGTGTTTTTGCATACCAGTTTTTTGTTTCACTGAATCCATCTGCAAAGCCATAAGGCCCCCATATTTTATTTCCAAAATCATAATAAAAATGTCTTAGTGCCTGCATGCTATACTCCGGAGTATAGGGGAAAGAAGATAATGCAGCGGTAGGCTGAATCACGCTTCGGTCATCCTGTGGGCAATGGGCCACATAACCCTTATAACTGTCACCAGCCGTTAAGCCCCAGCAATTTTCCCCATAGCCTTTAAATTTTTTTGGATTATCAATGCAATAAGCTCTGTTAATAAGGGTATGATTTTTTGTTTGCTCTGCATAATCAATTCCATGATCATCTTTTAAACTATTCGGGTCAATTCCCATATAGGTATATTGTTCAAAAAATAACGGTCCACCATACTCGAAATTACCCAAAGGAAGATTGATACCATAATAAGATTTACCATTTTTCCATGAAGCGCTTTTTACCCAGGAGTTTTCGTACAGCTCTTTTGAAATCGGATGAAATGGTGACGATGCGGATACTATATAAGTAATTAAAGCT
>CBIGQT010000350.1:0-4053 GCA_966191655.1 uncultured Ginsengibacter sp. | reverse complement strand
GTTCCGCTACTTTCCCTTTTTTTTTATAAATGGAAAGTCCGTCATCATTTATTAACGCAACTCCTGTGCTGTCGTACCCGCGGTACTCCTGTCTTTTAAGGCCTGTAATAATGATTGGATATGCTTCTCTTGGGCCAATGTAACCAACAATTCCACACATAAATAAATCTGTTTAGAAATGATTTTATAAAACGGATTAAAATATGATTTACTGCTTCGCCAAAAATGCAGCCATAAATTTTAAGTGATACAAATTAACGAAAATGTTGTGAGTTGAGATAATTGGGCTTCTAATTACTACTGATTTTCCGGGAAAACTCATCGAAATGCTATACTTCAATGGCTTTGAAATATTAAAGTCACTTCCTGAATTTTTTTAGCCGCCTTTGATAAGTATCTGAGAAAGGCCATAACATTCAGCG
Source organism: uncultured Ginsengibacter sp. (assembly GCA_966191655.1). Lineage (GTDB taxonomy): Bacteria > Bacteroidota > Bacteroidia > Chitinophagales > Chitinophagaceae > Ginsengibacter. The sequence goes on along the minus strand of CBIGQT010000350.1, from coordinate 3,631 downwards.
CTGTAGATTATTTGCTGAAACCTGCAAGATGGCACGCAGGTAGAAGTTTCCAGGAGAAGAAAAAAAGAAGTGTCGGAAGGTTTGGGAATAAAAAATTAAGGAGGCTTATTATTATTTTTTGTCGGCTTCTTTGCAATCCTTCAATTCTACTTCTTTAATTTTTGCTTCGATGTTTTCTTTTTTCATTCCGGTTCGCAGAAACCCAAATAAGCTCATATAGATATTGACAATACATACCAAGGCAAAAAAAGCTACGATGTATCCGCGCCAGTTATTGTATAGTAAATGATAGCGGGTGATTATTAAAAAAAATAAAGTAACATAATGGCTAAAACAATATTCACACGTAAAGAGATAAAATAATTTTCGAAGCAACAGCGGCTTGCATTGCCTTGATTTTTTTTCGCAAAATTCACGGGGTTCTTTAAACACCTCTTCATGTGTAACGGTCCAGGCAATACACGCAATGGGTAAAGCCATAATAAAAAGATATATAATCTGGTAATATAAGGTTAAAGGCATTAACTAAATATATGATTTCTTTTGACAATTGCTTCGTGTATCAGGGACTATTGCGGATTAACTTTTTTGTTTCCCACCAAGACGCAAAGAACACTAAGAAAAACTTTGTGCCCTCTGTAAATGACTAACAAATAAAAGAATTATTTGTTTTTTAAATCAACAAAAGATTAATAATTACAATCCGTTACCTTTTAAAAAATATAACGCCACATTAAAGAATATAATTAGCCCGGTAACGTCCACCAGGGTAGCAACAAAAGGAGCGGAAGATGAAGCCGGATCAGCTCCTAATTTCTTTAAAAGAATAGGAAGCATGCTTCCGGAAAGAGAACCCCAAAGAACTACTCCTACCAGTGAAAAACTAACGGAAAGGGCTATAAGAAACCAATGCAGGCCATAAATGTCCGTCATAATTCCATGATGCATCAACACGCTCCACAATGTAATTCTCAAAAAGCCGATAGTGCCCAGGATGCCTCCCAGCACCAGGCCCGATAAAATTTCCCTGCGCATTACACGCCACCAGTCTGCAATGGTTACTTCGCCTAACGCCATCGCCTGTATTATTAATGTAGAGGCCTGAGAACCGCTGTTTCCGCCGCTACTCATTATGAGCGGGATAAAATTAGTTAATACAAGTACTTTACCTAACTCATCGTTATAAAATGCCATAGCCGTTGCCGTTAGCATCTCACTTAAAAAAAGTATAATCAGCCATCCCACTCTCTTTCTTATCAAATGGAAAAAGGGAGTTTCCAGGTAAGGCTGGTCCAAAGCTTCGGCACCACCTATCTTTTGAATATCTTCACCAAATTCTTCGTTGGCTACCCAAAGTACATCATCAATGGTTACAATACCCAACAACACATTATAATCGTCTACAACGGGCAAGGCTACACGATTATTCATTTTAAAAACATCATTAGCTTTTTCCTGGTCGTCATTAACGTTCAGCTCGATAAATCTCCCATCCATCATCTCACTCACTTTTTTGTCCGGATGAGCCAATATAAATTCCCTGATTCTTATGTCATCCAGCAATTCCCCGTGCTTATCGATTACGTAAATAACATCAATCGTTTCCGTATCCTTACCTACATGCCTGATAATATCAAGCACTTCTGCTACTGTGTTATATTCATGAACATATACATAATCGGGCGTCATTAATCTGCCAACGCTGTTTTCAGGATAACCCAAAAGCGATAAAGTGATTTTTCTTTCGTCCGGTGTAAGCGTCTTTACTAATTCCCGTACCACTTCATTTGGTAAATCTTCCAGGAAATCGGTACGATCGTCAGCCTGCATTTCATTGAGCAGTTCGGCGCTTTTTACAGGCGGTAAATCTTTTATAATTCTTTTTTGGTTAGAGTGTTCTAATATTTTGAAAAGACTAACTGCACGATGCATGGAAAGATGTTGAAAAATTCCCATCTCTCTTTCGTCATTTTCTTCAATGAGCCCGGCAACATCACTTATATTTTGCTGATTAAGGAAATCACTGATAGCGGCATCATCGCCTGATTGAAGAATTTCTTCATATTGATCCTGTATGGTAACTTCTTCTTCGGCCATTTAAATTCATCTTACGATTATCTTGCAAATTAATTTATTTTACAATAGTATATTTTCTTAATAAATGATAAAGCAATATTTATATTTAAAAAATGTAACAAGCAAAGGAAGGGGTGTTTTTGCGAGAAAAAAAATCGACGCAAATGTTATCATCGAAAACTCGCCGGTAATAGTAATGAGTGCCGGAGACCGGCTTCTTCTTGACAAAACTTTATTGCATGACTATATTTTTGAATGGGGAATTGATAAAGACAAATGTTGCATGGCGCTGGGTTTTGTGCCAATCTATAATCATAGTTACGAAAGTAATTGTGAGTATTTTATGGACTTTGATAAAGAAACCATTCATATTAAAACTATAAGGCCGGTTAGTAAAGGAGAAGAGCTTACAATAAATTATAATGGCAACTGGAACGATAATAAAAGAATATGGTTTGATGCAAAATAATTTCCCAGGCATTCACAAAATAAAATAATCGTATTGAATTATTTTATAGCCAGCTAATGACTGCTGATATATTTTGATCATTTTCCTGCCGGTAGTATATTTTTACACCAATCCTGGCGGAAAGGTCCTTTACGATTTGTAAGCCAAGCCCTGAATATTTGCTGCTGACCTGTGTTTGCTGCAGCATTAAATTTAGTTCCTCTGCGTTTTTATTGCCCGAAGGATTTGTAATGGTAATAGTACCGGTATCTGCATCCACAGTAATTGTTGCATCATTATCACATTGCTTTATAGCATTCTGTATTAAATTTCTCAGTATAACGGCTATAAAATTTTCGTCAGTATTTTGAGAAATGTCCGGGCTAACGTTAATGTGTACATGAATTTCCTTAGCTTTAATTTGTTCTTCAAAAAGCGCTATTTCCTGGGAAATCAAAGGAGCTATTTTAACTGTCTTATATTGCGGAGTAAAATTTTTCATCTGGCTTTTGCTCCATAACAAAAGATCTTCCATTGTTTCCAGAACATTTTCAGAAGCCTTATTTAAACGGTCGTTATATTGATTGCGCAATTCATCAGATACCTGTTGCGGATTTTCTTTTTGTAAATGTAAAAGCTGTACAATGCTGCTGACAGGCGCTCTCAGGTCATGACTGATAACACCAAACAGTTTTGCTTTGGTATCGTTGGCAACAGAAAGTTCGTTATTGAGTTCATCCAATTGATGATTGCGCTGATTCAATAATTTATTGAGCTTTTCTTTATTGCGGTAAATAAAATAAAGCAGCAGTGAAAAAATGCCGAGACTTATTAATCCAAGAATTAATAAATTCCTCGTATTGGAAGCCTGTTTAAGTTCAAGTACATTTAATTTATTTTTTTGGTCTAAAACAAGGATCCGGTTTTCTTTTTCACTGGTTTGATAATGCGTTTCCAAATCAGCAAACGTTCTTGATATTTTTTCTTTGTTGAGCGAATCCGTCACATCAGTGTATTGCCCGTAATATTGTAAAGCGGTTTTAAAATTGCCTTTCCCTTTATAGGCAAGCGCCAGGTATTTCATTATGTTAGCATATAGATCTTTGT
>CBIGQT010000349.1:0-4053 GCA_966191655.1 uncultured Ginsengibacter sp. | reverse complement strand
GATACAAACTACTACATGACCGGTATCATTAGGTTTGGGTGCAAAAAAAACATACCAGCCATCATTGATACTTTCACCTTTTACTATTCTTTCGGGAGTACCTGTTTTACCGGCAACATAAATTCCAAACTGGTTTCTTTTTGGTGCGCTTTGTTCTCTCATAAAGATTGATAAATACTGTGCATATAATGTATCTCCCGCAATGGTGACACCTTGTTTTACATTTGTTGCATTGCCATTTACATTCAATACATACCTGTTCGGTATCATAATGCCATTGTTTGCGATACCGGATGCAATACGGGCAACCGATGCAGGCGTGGCTACTAATTCACCTTGTCCCCATGCCATACCAGAAATTCCAAGAGCTCTTGTTCGGCGAATGTTGTCAGGATCATAGCGACGAAGGCTTTTAAATTCTGTTTCTCTCCAAAGCTTTCTCCATTTGTCTTGTTGTGACAAATTATTGGTATCATTCTCAAAATAATATCCGCCTACGCCATGGAGGAACATACCTGCCTGCATGTAGAGCGTTACCATTTGTTCCTGCAACTGCTCCTCGTTGGCAAGACGTATAAAAAAAGAATTATTGGATTTTACGATTGCCTTCTCGATAGTTATCAAACCAGCCTCATCCGGCTCAGGACCGGTAACCCTGATCAGATCTTTTGGATACACCCTGATTATTTTTTTGGCAGCAGCAACGCCCATTTTATTAAACGCAGCCATTGCTGTAACCAGCTTTGCAGTGGAACCGGGTTGCGTGGCATGCGTGAATCCAATATCTGTATTTACATTCCACCCGGGTAATTTATTAATTTCATTTTCGGGCAAACTCAGGCGATCAAAATCATTTACAGGAGGAAGCGGCCAGCACGCAGATGCAAACACATCCCCTGTTTTGTCTTCCATAACTACTACGGACACACGCTTTTTGTTTACGCTGTCATCCTGCTGCAACGCCAACTCAATCTTTGTTTGCAATGCAGCATCAAGCGTAAGCGTGATATCCCTGTTGCGTTTTTTAAATGCAGCAACTTCATCACTGTTAATACCAGCAGTTAAAAGATCTGAAAGTGCACTATAATCTCTTTTAGTTACGGTCATCTCGGTTCCGGCGACTGGTAAAAATTTTTCTTCGCGGTAGCTATCAGCACTAACGGCATATTTTACAACAGGCGCAGGAAAGCCTCTGAGCTCAGCAGCATGAGCATACTCCGCAAAGTATCCATTGTTTCCCCCCGAGAAAACTCCCGTGTTGGCATCACCTGTCCAGAAAAATGTGTATTCACCAAAAGGATAATAGCGATCCTGTCTTTTGTAAGCAAGGGCTTCTATATTTTCCGAAGGTATTCCAAGAGCAAGCAAAGAGTCTTTTTGAGTTTGTACCAAATGAGGATCGCTGGATGCCAAAAGCCTGCCATCCCTGTCAAACACATTGCCCGCCTGCAACCGGTTCATCAGAATACTTATCCTTGGATTATAACTAAACATGCGTACACCGCTGCGATCAGCTACCAACGCAGACTCTACGATCCACTTTTTTTTGTTGATCTTATATTCGGATACGTTAGTAATTAAGAGTAAGATAGCAGCACAGGCTGCTAACAAAGCCGGCATCAGGTTTTTATCCTGTCTTTGAGCAATATATTTCATTTGAGTCTGCGATCCGCTCAGCCGTGATACACCCAATAAAAATCCGATAGCAATCATGCTGCACAATAATGATGTGCCGCCGTAACTGGTAAATGGCAATGCTACGCCTGATAAGGGGAGTACCCCGGTAGAACCACCGGCAATTAACAAAAACTGCACGAATATGCCGATGCCTGCACCGGCACATAAATAAAATAAAAAGGGTGGCCCCGCCTGTCTCCCTATGATGATGGAACGGTGTAATAATACAAGGAACAAAATAAAGATACAGGTGATACCAGCCCAACCGAATTCTTCGCCGATAGCAGGAAGTATCATATCGGTATGTGCTTCAGGAATAGTCCTTGCAAAACCTTCACCAGCGCCTTGCCCGGTAATGCCGCCTGTGGAAATAGCCCAAATGCCATTGGCTACCTGGTCTCCGCCATATACCTGGTTATTCCAAGGATCTGACCAAATAGCTTTCCGGTCTACCAATCTCTGTATGGGGCCGGGTATTACTTTTGCCAACACCGGAATTTTATCCAGCAATAAAAATCCACTAACTACCACCAGCGCCATCACTGCTGATTCGCTTAATTTCTTTTTTGCAATAAGCATATATAACGCAAGGGCTGCAACCGTAATTCCTGTTGCAATCCACAAGTTTTTAAACACCCATGTAGCAATGGCATATAAAACCATTGCAGCGACGACTTGCATAAAATCGCCGCGGGAAAAAGAAAAAAGTATAATGAAAGTAAAGCAGCAAATCATTGCCGGTCCCAGATCACCTATAACCAGGAATAACAAAATAGTTACGACAATAGCAATCACTGAAAAAACAAAGAACGATAGCCGTTTATTAAAGGTGGGATATTCAGAAATAAATTTTTCATTGAGCGCAAAAAAACCACCGAGGAAAAGAATGACCATGTATTTGACAATCTCGCTTGGCTGGAATCCAAAAAGATTTACTTTAACACCGCTCCCTTCCGGCCCTGTGCCAAATAAAATAGTAAGGCATAACAAGCCCATTGCCGCAAGCGCCCATGGCCAGCCGTTAGCAGCTTTCCGGTTGTTCTTAAAAACAAATAACCGGAATATGCCGGAATCAGGAGTAAACTTTTTTAGGTTAACAAACTGGAACATTAGTATAGCGGCCATCCCTATGCAGAAATAAATAAAGGTGCTTTTCACAAGGAAGCGATCACGTAAAGGGTCTTGTAAACTAAATAGTGTTATAAACGACAAACCTGTTAATATCATAATTACCGGCAGCAGTAGCTGGTCAGTATTGGGTGAATGAATCGAAAAGATAAGATGCAATAAAAGAAAGGACGCAAAAAATGTTATTACAATAATGCGGAACCAGTCTGTTACTTCGCCCGGAGTTCTTACTATAAATGCCTTTTCTTTTTTAAGCGTGTTAAAATCCCTGGAAGAAAAAAGCGTCATCATGTGCGGCGACTCAACAAAATTAAACGTTGCATTGCTGCGTAGTTTCTCAACCCCTTTGGATCGCCTAAATTCGTAACATGGGTGAAGAGGAATGATTTCATAAAGTAATACGTTAGACGGGATATCTAAGGTAGAATTGCCCGCAGCATCCGTACGGGCATAGGCATTAAATGAAAGCAACTGCAGGTTTTTAGCTGTGTCGCGAATAAATATTTTTCTAACGCCGTTCTTAAATTGTATGATATTATTGTCATCATCATCATTGGCACTGCTGCTATCCTGTGGCACCAACAGCCGAAGCCTTAGTAAAATACCTGCAGCAGGCTGACCGTCCTGCTTTTTAATAGTGCCCGAAATATTATAATTACCTAAGTCTACATTTGTTTGCGAAGAAACCCGTAAGGGATGTTTGCTTTCTTTTTCAAATGAGGTGGAATCCGCGGGAGAAAAGCCCAGCAGATCTCTCGATAGTTCCACACGATGTTTAAACGATTTTCCGCCTTTCAGGAAAGCTTCATCGGCGTTGACAAAATATTGCTTCTTATTTAAAGTGCCGGTATTATCAATTGTTGAGCCCGGTTCTTTTTCCGCCGCTACTGTCGCAGCGATAAACGCTATGTCTTTTGGATCTTCAAAATACATTCCCTTTTTTAATACCTCTGTCATCGCTTTAGCGGAGTTGCCGGCATTCAGATTCATCATCGTGCCGTTATTAATCCGGGCGTCCACTTCTTCAAAATCACGTTGCAACACAGTGAACAGTTTCCAGAAAAGCAAAGCCATGATCATACTGATGAGCACAAGACAAAGGCGTTCCGTTTTTCTGTTACCAAACCGCAGACCTGAATTTGACATACGTTATTTGAGTTTTGACTTAGTAATAAAAATTGAATCCTTAAATCTCCCGGAGATAACCGAGTCGGGAAGTGATACCAAATATTGCACAGGCACACGGCA
>CBIGQT010000348.1:0-4054 GCA_966191655.1 uncultured Ginsengibacter sp. | reverse complement strand
GGCATTATGAAAACTTCCATCATAAGAATATTTATCAGTGGGAGAATCTTTTTCAAGAATCTCTTTGTTGTTTTGAAGTAAAGGCAATGTTTTATCCGAAAGAGAAAGTAGAAAAGGCACATCAGGAGGAATAGTATATTTTCTTGCGAGGTTATATTGGGCAATAGTTTCATCCCAATTTATTGTTGAAGCAAACACAAGCAATATTACTGCTGCCCAGGCATTTAATCTTAAAAGGTAATAGTTTGTTTTAGTGAAATATATTTTTAGAAATACGGTAACCAATCCTGCTAAAACCATTGCAAGAAAAAATAATAACCCTATACGCTTATATGCTAAGCCATATTGAGAAATATAAAAATAATCGCGGTTGAACACAGAGAATACCAAAAAAGAATTTTGAAATATCCATAGATAAGCCCCGTATCGTAGCCATTTATTTTTTTTATAAAAATTTAGATTGCCACGAAAGAAAAATAATAACAATAACATGGCAAGAACAATCGAAAATATCAACATCCATGCACCTTCATGAACATACGCAGCCATGGCTGCATCTTTACTAAATGAAAAGCCAAGCCAAACATATTTCACATCAATAATATTTATTAATAGCAAAAGTGCATTTAATAAAACCAGACTAACAGAACCCATCGTTAACTCACTTTTTAATGCTAATATTCCTGAAGAAGTTTTACCGGTAATAATAATGAGCAGGTCGGACCATGCACTTTCTTTCCATTTTTTAAAAAGAGTTTTCTTTCGCGATAAATCATTTTTCATCCGCATATCCACATCTGAAAAAAAACTGTTTTTGTTCCTGAGAAATAGCCCGCTTATAATTATGATTCCCAATAAAAAGAAGGCAAGCCTTTCCATAGAAAACCAATCAAAAAAATGCGCTATCCAATTACTGATAGAAGTAGTTATATCAGTAATAATGTTTGAGAATACTTTATTGGCAAAAGAATAAATAATTGCAAAGACGATAAGAATCAAAAAAGGCAGAATTAATTTTCTAAACGTCTTATGCCGGCCGGTTTTCCCGGAAGACTTACCATCTTTCAGTTTTAATACATTGAAAAAATTTGGTACAGCAAGAATATAGTTTTGTATTGATGAGCCTGCTGCATACCAGACAGACCTATGCAAATATTGCGAGAATGAAACAAATAGTAAAAGAGTTATTGTAAAACCAATTTTGCTTAAAATGGTGTTTTGAACTAATAGCATTGCGGCAGTTATAAGATGCCCTGCGAAAAGCCATTTGCTGGTATTATTTTTTAAGGAATATGGAAAAAGTATAAAAATGGTAATGCAAATGAAAATATCAAAAAGAATGGCATTAAGGCCAAGCTTTTCCTGCCAGAAAATAATATTAAAAATTATAGCTCCTGCGATTATTAAAAATGATTTTGGTATTCCTTGTTTCATGATGTATTTATTTTATTTTTTTAAAGTATTTAAAATGAAACATAATACTGGTCATTGCTGACAGTAGGATGCAGGAGGCCGGAATGGCTGAATAATTATCGAACTCAGATGAAAACATTTTTGCCCCAACATAACCTGAAATAGAGGCGAGTATAAATCCTGTTATTAAAGCTGAACGGAACAGAGCCCTTTCTACAGTATGAGTTGAAATTTTTAAAATAAGTACAATCCAAAAAATAAAAAAACCTGGTGCTGAAAAAAGTAATGAAAGAAAACCAATACCAATTATTTCGCCGGTAATGTCATTGTAATTATTATATATTATTGACAAAGAGATTCCACACAGTAGCCCATTAATTAAAGATGCGAGTAACCAGATTGTAATTGCCCTTCCAGTAATTTTTACATAAGAACTCATAAATTAGTTTTTATTTTACGATAGCAGATCCATAAAGTAATAAATCCAAATACTCCAAATGAGCAATCTACCAGTTGCCAGTCCATTGGAATACCTCTGAAATGACCTGCTATAAATGCTAATGGAAAAATTAAAATGCAGGCAATAAGCCCAAACTCTATCACCCAGATATTTTTTACAGGATCCCTATATGGGCCAATGAAAAGAATAGCCAGAACAAAATGTGCAAAGACAAGCCAGTCATAACCGTATATCAGGAAAGGATACTTCTCATTAACCAGGTTGTAAGCAGATAAAACTTTATATAACCAATAATTTAAAAAGCTGTCTCTTGGAATTATTTTCAATAAAAAAGTTAACTCCGAAAGGATGGGAATTGCAGTAAGTCCGCTTACAAATAAGGCCATTATAAAAAACAGCAGCAGCCTCTTTATAATTTTTATATTTTTATTTTTCATTTTAAAAGTACTTTGAAATTCAAAGTATAGACTTAAAAAAAATTATTGAATTTTCTTAATCATTTTTTCAAGCGCATCAATATGAATTTTGAATGCTTTTTCACCGGCTTTTGTTATTGCATAATTGGTATTGGTTTTTCTTCCAATAAATCCCTTTTTCATCTTTATATATTGTATTTCTTCCAGGGCTTTTAAATGAGATGCCAGGTTGCCGTCTGTTACATTTATAAGTTCTTTTAAATTATTGAAATTCACTTCCTCGTTTACAACCAGAGCGCTCATGATACCCAGCCTCACACGACTATCAAAAGTTTTATTTAAATTTTCAATCGGGTTACTCATCAATTAACTTTTATTAAGCTCTTTCATATTTCCACCACATAATTATGCCATATATTATATGCAAAACACCAAAGCCTGCCGACCAGAAAACCAAACCATAGCCGGGCAACCAAAGATTGCTAATTCCCAAAACCAATTCACAATAGCCCAGGTATTTTATTTCCCCAACCGTATACCTCGATGCATTTACAAGTGCAAGGCCATAAAATATAAGGCAGGTTGGCGCAATTAAAAAAACATGATCCATTTGCAGGATACGCAAAACAAAAAAACCACCAGCAATAAGTGGGATTGCCAGGTTGAGAAGTAAACGGTTAGTGGTTGCACCCCAAATAGACACGCCTTCTTTTTTGCTACGCAGGTAAGTAAATATAAAGGCCACTACAAATGCGACTACTAATACAATGGCGGCAATACCAATTAATTGCGTTATGAGTGTATCGTAATCAATACTTTTTTCATGAGCATAGCGTGAAATTTTCTTTACAGCAAACCATGCTCCAAGTAATGCGAGCAATCCGGCAGAAATACCGCTAAACCCACTCAGGCTTATAAAGCGGCTGCTTTTTTCCATCATTTGTTTTATATGATGTAATTCCTGTAAAGACTGTTGCTGTTCATTCATAAAAAGTACTTTGAATTACAAAGTAAATATTTATTTTTTAATATTCCAATAGTAAATACAAAATATTATAGAGAAACCATTTGGTTATGATATTAATAATAATACATTGTTGATGATATTACATGCCGCTACTATTTCTTCGTTAGAAATTATAAGTGGGGGAACAATACGCAAACATTCAGGCGCAAACAAAAACCAATCAGTAAAAACACCTTTATCAATTAACGCATCTATAATTTTTTTATTTTCTTCAAAGCTTTCAAATTCAAGGGCTATCATTAAACCTTTACTTCTTATATTTTTAATCCGATAGCTATCGGATTTTGAAGATGCAAGATTTTCAAGAAATAATTTTTCCTTTTCAAAAACAGATAGCATAATATTTTCTTTTAGTAAAAATTCTAAAGCTGCATGACCGGCAGCGCAGCAAACCGGATGGCCACCAAAAGTATTAATATGACCAAGTACAGGATTATTGGTAAGGCAATCCATAATTTTTTTATCGGCAATAAAAGCCCCAAGAGGCATTCCCCCACCTAGTGCTTTCCCAAGAAGTAATACATCGGGAATAATATCAAATTGTTCAAAGGCCCAAAGTGTTCCATTACGGCCAAAACCGCATTGTATTTCATCAAGTATTAATAAAGCGCCTGTTTCGTTACAGCTTTTTTGTAATGCCTGCAGCCATTTTATATCCGGAACCATTACTCCCGCTTCAGCCTGTATGGTTTCTGCGAATACGCATGCCGTTAGTTCTGTAATTTTTTCAAGGCTTTC
>CBIGQT010000347.1:0-4058 GCA_966191655.1 uncultured Ginsengibacter sp. | reverse complement strand
GGACCTTTTAGTCTTGTCAAAAAAACAGCGGATAGTGTAGGTAGCTGCTATATAATAGTAATCATCTTTATGATCGGAATCGCCGCGTTGTGCTCCGGCAGCCGGATAAGGACCCCGATGTACGTCATCGCCGCGATAAGCCAGCTCAACAGCTTTTGGTCCTCTATCCTTAAGCAGGATGTTTTCATCTACATATACGGTGCTTACGTCATCAATATAATCAGTGAAGGTTTTACGATAACTCAGTTCAATTCCGACCCGCATGTCTTCGTTGAGTGCGTAGGTTGCCCCAATTCCGAAAGGAATGCTGAATTGAGTGCGTTTATAATTTTTAACGCCGGGGATAAAGCCTTCACCCTCGGTGCTGAGCGGTTTCAGAAAATATTTTTCACCGATGTTATCAAATGTGTATGGGTTGAAATGAAAAAGACCTACGCCGGCAAATGCATAAGGCGTCCACTGGCGTTCATTAAGACTAAATAAATTATACTGGCCGGTAAGTTCCCAATCGAAAATTGGCGTAGTAAAATTCAGATTACGATGTTGTCTGCCCGGCTCTCCATGTTTATCATCAGCATGCAGCGATGTAAATGTTAAGTAACTTCTTGCAGTAAAATGTTCAGAAAAATCGTACAGTCCGCCAACAGAGCCCAGCAACCTCATTTGTGCAAATGAAAAAGAGCTGGTTTTCAGATCGCCCTGGTAGTTGGCGGTGCCAAGCCGGCCTGATAAGAAAAAATTCTGTGCCGATGTTATCAAGGGCAAGAAACATAAAATAAAAAATAGTTTTTTCATAGGGATAAGGAGATTGTTAATGAATAAAAAAAATTATTAATGAATAAAAAAGATTATCAATGAATAACGTTATTTGATTTTATTTATTTTACTTTCCCCTTTGATAATTTAAAAAAAATTTCCCCGAAGATCGGTTAGCGAAATCTTTGCGCTTGATTCATTAAATTACCGGATGTCCGGATAAGAACTTCCCGTTTCAATCTTCCTCCATTTCCAGCAATAAATTAACTATTAAAGCCGTCCAGCCGGTTTGGTGAGAGGCGCCTAAGCCCTGCCCGGTATCTCCATGAAAAAATTCATAAAACAAATGATGTTCTTTAAAATATTCTTCCGACCAGCGGGACTGATGGCTGGCATGATATTGAAATTTCCCTGTATCATTAATTTCGAAGATCTTTAAAATTCTTTTTGTAAGCTGGTTGGCAATCTGTTTCAAATTCAACTTATTTCCTGATCCAACCGGAAATTCATATAAGTACCTGTCACCATAATATTCATAGTATTTTCTAAGCGAATTAATAATTAAATAATTTAAGGGCAGCCAAATAGGCCCGAACCAATTGGAATTACTGCCAAACATGGAACTGCAGATCTCTCCCGGCTCATACTGAATGCTATAATTATTACCCTGGTATCCGAATACGTAAAATAAATGGCGATAACCGTTCAACCTAACGCAGCCTTTTTGCGTTTATACTATTAAGGCTTTAAGAGTTCTGTTTTTAATTAATTACCTTACACAGTAACACGGTTGCTTAACAAGCGGGACATAAATAAATTATTATGAATGAACACTATTATCACTCAGCGGATTTAAAAAAATTTGGCAACATTGGGGAGTTTCAGAAAAATCTTGCCGATAAGTTTTTCGACTATTACAATGAAGTTTTTACTGATAGTGAATTATCTGCAAAGGAAAAATCGCTCATTGCATTGGCGGTTGCCCACGCAGTACAATGCGCCTATTGTATTGATGCATATAGCAGCGATGCTTTTGAAAAGGGATGGAGTGAGGCTCAAATGATGGAAGCAGTACATGTTGCCTGTGCAATACGTGGCGGCGCTTCACTGGTACACGGTGTACAGATGATGAATAAGGTGAAAGAGATAGCTATGTAAATATGAAATCACTAAAAGCACAAAATAATTTACTTGCTGATGTACATGAACAGCTTGAGATCATTGAGCATGGATACACAGGTGAGTATAAGCTGATTCCGTTTCAGCAAAAATTACAGGAGGCAGCATTGTTTCCTTTACAACCTTCCAACATTGAAATTTTCCAGGTAAATATTGGTAAAATGTGTAACCAGACCTGCAGGCACTGCCATGTAGATGCGGGCCCGGACAGGAAAGAATTGATGACCAGGAAGACCATGCAGGAATGCCTTGATGTGTTAAGAGTTAATCATCAATTTAAAACAGTAGATATTACAGGAGGTGCCCCCGAAATGAATCCCGGATTCAGGTGGTTTGTTGAAGAAATAACAAAACTTGACAGGCACATCATTGTTCGGTGCAATCTTACCATTATTGTTTCCAATAAAAAATATAACAACCTTCCTTTCTTTTATAAACAACACAAAGTTGAAGTAGTTTCATCACTGCCTTTTTATACAGAGGAAAGAACAGACAGGCAGCGGGGAAATGGTGTTTTTGAGGACAGCATTAATGCATTGCAGATGCTCAATAATATAGGTTATGGAAAAGAGGAGACTGGTTTAATTTTGAATCTTGTTTATAATCCCGCCGGTGCATTTTTACCCTCCCCTCAACAATCACTTCAGAAGGAATATAAGCAGGCATTGATGCAATGCTATACTATTTCGTTCAATAATTTATATACGATTACCAATATGCCCATAGGCCGCTATCTCGATTATCTGTTAACCAGTGGCAATTACGAAAAATATATGGAGAAGCTTGTGGAGGCTTATAACCCCGCAGCGGCAGCAAATGTTATGTGCAGAAATACCATTTCAGTTGGTTGGGATGGTTATTTATATGATTGCGATTTTAACCAGATGCTTGAACTAAAAATAAAAGGCAATAATACTCATGTTAGTAATTTAAATACAGAAGAACTTAATAACAGGAATATAATAATAGGACAGCATTGTTACGGATGTACTGCAGGTGCGGGCTCCAGTTGTGGCGGTGCTGTTACTTAACAAATAATAATGCAGGAATTAATACAGGCGAAAAATTTTTTAATTGAACGAAATATTGTTCAGCCACAGGTAGGTGTTGTATTAGGAACAGGTCTGAGTAAGTTAACAGAGGATATGACGATAATCCAGACAATTCCTTATTCTGCTATTCCCGGCTTTCCTCTTGCCACGGTTGAATTTCATAAAGGTAATCTTGTCTATGGCACAATAGGTAATAATAATGTATTGGTAATGCAGGGAAGATTTCATGCTTATGAGGGTTATTCTATGCAGCAGATTGTATTTCCGGTAAGAGTAATGAAGATGCTGGGAATACAATATCTTTTTTTATCGAATGCTGCCGGCGGCATTGACACCAATTTTAAAAAAGGAGATTTGGTATTAACAGAAGATCACATAAATCTGCAAACCGGTAATCCGTTAACAGGAAAAAATTTTGACGAATTGGGTGAACGCTTTCCCGATATGAGCAGTCCTTATGATGGATATTTAAATAATTTACTACAACAAAAAGCATCTGAATTAAACATTGGTTTAAAGAAAGGAGTATATGTTTCTGTAAATGGCCCCAATCTTGAAACACGGGCGGAATACCGCTACCTGAAAATTATTGGAGCAGGTATGGTAGGGATGTCAACCGTACCTGAAGTGATTGCTGCAAATCACATGAAACTGCCGTGTGCGGCGGTTTCTGTAATTACAGATGAATGCAATCCCGACAATTTAAAACCGGTGAACATTGCAGAAATTATTGAAGTAGCAGGCAAGGCAGATGAAAAACTAAGTCGTTTATTTTTTGCAACTATCATGAGTTTATGAATTATGAAAGTGCTTTGATTATCTTCAAAAAAAATCTTTTATACGGAAAAGTGAAAACAAGGCTTGCCGCCACTATCGGTAATGCCAGGGCATTTGATGTGTACAAAAAATTAATCAGCCATACCTATTCTGTTGCAAAGCAGGTAACCTGCGACAGTATTGTCTATTATTCATCTCACATAGAAAAAAATGATGAGCATAACTTTTATAAAGAAATACAATATGGAAATAATTTGGGTGAAAGAATGAAGAATGCTTTTAACGATGTTTTTC
>CBIGQT010000346.1:0-4059 GCA_966191655.1 uncultured Ginsengibacter sp. | reverse complement strand
TCGTCCGGGTGAACTCCATTGTCCCATGGTTGTCCATACTCATCCTCCATGGTTCGTCCTGTAAAATTTATCCATTCCTTATTAACAAATGAACACAGGTTATTAGCATCTGACATCCAGATTAAAGCAGGAGCGCTATCGGCTATATTTCTAAAACGTGCTTCACTTTCTTTTACTTTTTGAAGAGCGCTTGTGAGATATCGTTCTGCATTTTTTTGATCCTGAATATTTACATAAGCGCCTATCCATTTCTCAATCGTCCCATCTTTATTTATAATCGGAACGCCATTTCCGTAAAACCAATTAAATATTCCGTCCCGACTTTTTAGTCTTATTTGGGTTGTGAATATTTTTCCTGTGGCTAGAGCATCTCCCCAAATTTTAATTATTTTACTATGATCTTCGGGGTGAACAATTTCTTTAAAAGTAGAATCGTCCCTCGGTTCAATGCCAGTAAATTCCTGCCAGCGGTCTGAAGCAAATGTTTGTTCTCCACGCCCATTAGTAGTCCATACTAATGCCGGCAAACTATTAGCGAGTTGCCTGAATTCTGTTTCACTTTCTTCTATTTTTTTCCAGGCAAGCATTTGTTCACCAACTAATTTAGTGGTATTCTCACTAACAATTCCAAGTACTCCTGCTATCTTTTGCGACTCGTCATATACCGGGCTATAATTAAATGTCCAGTATACCTCTTCCATTTTGTCGTTGCGACAAATTCTTATGAGATGATTCTCACAACGCACTGTTCCGTGCCCGGCCATTACCTTATCTAACAGGGGTCTAAGAATATTCCAATTTTCTGATAAGGCTTCTTGCCCGGGAATGCCTAAAATACCGGGATGTTTTCCACTGTTACCAAGGCCAAAACGATATGCATCATTGTAAAAACAGGTAAACTGATCACCCCAAAATAGAAACATGGGAAACTTGCAATTTAAAACAATGCCAAGTGTTGTTCGTAAACTTTGCGGCCAATGGGTAACAGGGCCTAAGAAAGTTTTGCTCCAGTCTTTTTCACGGGTGATCGCTCCCATTTCTCCACCGCCGGAAAGGAACTGGAATTTTTCTGATAAAGAAGTTTTTAAATCAAAATCTTGCATGGAATAGTATCTGGTAAAAAGACGGACAACTCATTAAACAAATTGACAAACTAAAAATAGTTATTTATTTTAAAAACAATTGATTGCATATCAACTTTTAATAGTATAAAAATTAAAAAATAAGTTTCCATTGCAAACTTATGTTTAAATTTTAGCTCTGTAACCGGTAAAGATTTTCTTACGGTGAATAACTTTTATATATAAAAAGTTGATACAAATAATTTGTGTTTTATAAAAAAAATACGACTCTTTTTTTCAGCACTTAGTCACAAAATCTAAGAAATTTTTAATAGGCTTTATTAATTATTAAGTTTTATCACCAACAATATACAAATTAAAATAACTGTTTTATACAGAAATATTTTTTCTGACCTGATTGGTAAGTATAACCTTACTTCAAGTATGAGCATAAAACTCATAATTCACATCCAATTTATATAGTGGTTAAAGAAAAAGTAATTCACAATTTTGTTAAAATAATTATTATTACTGTTATCTCTATTCAGAATTAGTAGCTTTGCAGTTGAAATATTTTATTATTTACATTTTACAGCTTGAATAAAAGTCTACAGCATTAAAGTTTTCCCTGCTTACCAAGTGAACTTATTACTCCGATGAAAAACTGCCTGATATGGCGTTCTCCAGACCTCTTTTAACAACAACGACCTAGAAAATAAAATTAATTGCATAAAAAACCTGCACCTGAATGCGGGTTTTTTATTTGATAGAAAATCTAACATTGCCGGTTAAATGCTATTTAATTACAGGGAATGAAAGGAACATAAATATTTTTAATTGTCATATTCATAAATAGCTCCATCGTCGAATTGTTTGATGAGGTGCATTTTTTTTATTTTAGTTATAAAGTCTATTCCAATAAGATCAGGATTTTCTCCGTCATTAAACCAGACCACATAACAATGCCGGTTGTTTAAAAAATCATGTACTCCCCGTGTATTTTCTTTATTTGGTAAAAAGTTTCCCGGCCTTCCTGTAAAAAACCAGACTGCATCATAAGCATTGGAATAAATGGTATAGCCGCTTCGAAATGGAACTAAATTTTTTTGAATAAATAAAACGGTGGGCGAGTATTTCCATTGATCTTCGGTGTAGCCGGGAATTCCGGCATCCTTCACGCCATCCCATGTTTCATAATCTGCGGCAAGTTGACCATATTGAAAACATAAAAAAATAATAGTACCCAATACTACTATCCATTTCTTTTCTAAAGGTGCAGCTCTCTTAGACAGAGCAACTATCCAGCTACTGCAACTCCATACTAATGGAATAAAAACCGGTGTAAGAAATCTGCTGTCAAGCGGTTCAAATCGCGATACACTGGCAATAATTATCATAAATAACAAATAAAGCAGCGCAAAAACTGCAGCTATATTTTCATAAGTAATAAAACGCCTGTTGTTTAAAAACTGTCCCACGCAGATTGCAATAAGAAAACAAATTATAAAAAATGTCGTCCATGCGGTACCGTTATAATGCCCGTTAAAGAAAGGAAGCCAGTCATAAAATACAGTTCCCATATTGTGCATATTTCCTGTTAACGATGTAAATGACCTCTCACGATTACCAGTGGTCGTTCCACCAATAAAGTAATTTCTGATAAGGTTAATTATTAACAACAGAGAACTTACTGTACCGAATAAAAACAGGTTTTTGAATTTTTGTCGCAACGGCAACTTCCTATCCCATAGTAATAAAATGCAACCTGTTCCAATAATTGTGACACCCGCATAACGTGTTATTGAAGCAACAGAAACTATACAAGCAGCAACAATCAATGTTTTTAAAGAATAGGTTTTAAAATAATGTTGCATTGCTATCATAAAAAGCAATAGCAATAAAATAAAAATTGTTTCAGACCATAACATTGAATAAACTTCCAGTAACCCCGGGCTTAATACAATGCAACTGAGTATCGCTGCTTTATACCATTTTGAGCGGTACGAAAATTGTTCCATGATGTAGCCGGATAAATAAATAATCGCGGCAAAAAGCAACGCATTTAAAATGGCTCCAAACATTAAGGGCTCTTCCCCGGTTACTAACATAATGCCGGTAAGAAAAAGAGGATAGAAAGCGGGGAATTCTACAAGAGGATAATTTTTAAAATCAACGAGTTTACAGCTTTGCAGCATGTTTTTAGCAGTGGTAGTATAAACTACTCCATCGGGACAAAGCCCTATACCACCATGCCGCGTAAATAAAAAAATTATTGTAAAACCTGCTGCCGCAGCTATTAAACTATCAATGTTTTTTTTGAGTGATAAAGCCTGAAACATTTTATTGCTGTTATTGAAATAAAGCTAAATACTTAAAGTAAAGTAAATTCTTGCAATGGGTTTGTCTGTAGAATGTAAAAAAATAAAAGTTAGTAAAACCAAAACCGGTTTAATACTAAAAAAATAATGCAAATTTTAGTTTGGCAAAAAAAGGCGTTCCTGCCGTAAAACTAATATCATCAACAGGAGCAGGCTCATTTCTTAACCGGGATTCAACTTCAAACTGTGCTTCTCTCCATTCGGTATTAAAAAGATTTTGTATCTCCAGGCCTATTTCATATTTTTTTCGTGTATAATTTACCGTTAGATCTGTGACAAAATATCCCTGGGCAATAAGCGAATTGTCTTCATTTGCAGGCCTGTCTTTCATATAACGATAGCTTAATCCTCCATTGATGCCATTGGCTAATTTGAAATCGAGACCACCGGCGCTGGAAAGCGGAACTGCCAAAGGCAAATAATTATCTCCTTTAGGCTCATCCAGACTTCTTGCTTTGCAAATGTTTACATCTACGGTTGCAAAAAGCCATTGATTAAACTGGTAGCGTACAGACACATCCAAACCCTGTCTTCCTGTTTTACCTCCTTCCTCTAAAGTTCCTTCATCAGCATCATAAATAAATTCCTGTTGCAATTGTAAATACCATAACGCCGCATTA
>CBIGQT010000345.1:0-4061 GCA_966191655.1 uncultured Ginsengibacter sp. | reverse complement strand
TGGGTTTTTTCCTGTTCCCGCTTCAAGGCTTTTTGTTGTTTACTGGAAACCACTATCATGGCAATCATCCATACTATAGAAAAGATGATGGCTATATCAAAATAATCGTCAACTAATTTGTATTGCTGTGCACTGATAATTTTAAACAAATCGGAAGTGAATGATAAAATGGCAAATGGCAACAAGGCAAACATTAAAGTACGCGTCGCTGTAAATTCTTTTCTTGTCAGGGCAATTGAGATGATGCTGATCAAAATGGCATGCCATATCCACTTTGTAATGTAGTCGATATGAAATACCAGTTCAGCAATAAAAAGGATAACAATACCATATAATAAATAGGTTATAGGCCGGTTCCATTTAGCGGTTGAGTTGCTATTACGTAATATTCGTCTTACGCTTCGCAGAAGGAAAAAAGCAATAAATGGTTCCGGTGACATAAAAGATTATTTATTTAAAATTACTTCGAATGCAATAATAAACATACTCAGGAAAAAAATGCGCAGGAAATTCAACAATAAAGTTGATGCATAAATTGTTTAAGTCTAAAAGAACCCATCTTTTATTTATCAATCATTTCTACTACTCCCGACCAATTTTCGGGTATCCCTTTGTGAAAATACCTTTTGGAATGATCGAGAAAAAATTGAGTGGTAAAATCATCAGGATTTATAAGCATTATTGATTCGAATGATTTTATTGCCTTGTCGAATGATTTATTCAGGTAATAATAAATTCCCTCATCAAAGGAAGAAAGTGTTTTTTTCTTTTTATCTGCCTGCTCTTCGCTATCGCAATCAAAACATTCGTAAATACCAATGGACGAATGTTTTCCTTTTACCTGCACTTTTCCAAGATAACGCAATTGAAAAATATCTTTATTTTCTATTTGGCGTACGGTAATTTCGCTAAGCAGGATAGTTGCTTTATAATGTTTGGTAAGGCTTTCAATTCGTGAGGATGTATTTACCGTATCAGAAATTGTTGTTGCGTCTAAGCGGTCTTTGTCTCCCGTTATACCCATTATCAAAGGACCTGTATGCATGCCAATTCCCATTTTTATCAAAGGCAAATTTTTAGTTCTTTGCAACGTATTAAACTCGCTGATGTTCATTTGCATTTCAATTGCCGCAGCGAGGCTTTGATCTACACTTTCAGGAAATAACGCCATGATAGCATCGCCTAAGTATTGATTAATAAAACCGCCATGTTTTCGTATAATAGGCCCCATGCGTTCATTATAAGAACTTACAAATTGGAAGTTTTCTTCGGGAGTCATTTTTTCTGACAAGGATGTATAATCTCTTATATCAGTGAAAAGAACGGTTACTATTTTTTGAACCTGGTCACCCAGTTTTACATCTGTGATTAAATTATGCCCAAGCGAACCAATGAATTCATAAGGAACAAATTTTGCAGTTACCTCATAAATACGGCGCAGCGCTTCTTCCCGTTCATGTGCTTCCCTGATATTTTTTTCATATAGCAAAGCGCTTTCAATTGCGGCCGAAGATTGCAAAGCGAGTGTGGTAAGAAATTTAAGATCTGAAGCTGCATATTGCATTGCAGTATTTCCTGCAAGAATAATAGCTCCCATAATTCTGTGCTTTACTTTTAACGCTGCGTATACAATTGATTGAACTTCCGAAGATATAATTCCGGATTCTTTTAAAACTGTAAGATCACTCAGGATTTCTGATTGACCGCTCAGGCCAATTTTGAGTAAGACGTCAGCATGGGCGGATAAGTTTTCCTTATTGAACATATTATCTCCGGCCATTGCAGGAATTTGCAATTGTTTTGTATTCTCATCCCATAATACAACTACCCCGCTAACTGAATTAATGAGATGCATAGCCTGCTCAACGGCTATTTGTGCAATGGCGGCAGGGTCTATAGCTTGTGCCAGTTTATCCGAAAAATTAAAAACCATATTCACTTCCTGGTAAAGCACCAACACTTCGCTACCCAGATTTTTTCTTTCAAACTCTTTTTTTGCCAATAAGGTAAGAAAGTCAGCTATATAAACAGCTTTTTCATCACCTTTTACCCAGGCGATAATTTCATCATTAACACTTACAGGATGTTGATAAGTGGAAAGTATATCGTTATTGCCACACAAAAACTGTTGCCTTTCATCCTCAATACTTATATGGGCACCCATTTGTTCAATTAATGAGAGCACCAACAAACCAGCATCATTTTTTTTCGAAAGAATACTTTTGAGCGTTAGCCTTGCCATAGTTTTAAAAAATAAATTGCTGATTATGTTATTTTAAACCCAGTACTTCCCGGGCTTTGTTTAAAATTGCTTCAGGATCAAATGGCTTGGTCATATAAACATCGGCGCCTACTTCCTGTCCTTTTTGTCTGTCTAACTCCTGCCCCTTTGCAGTTAGTAAAACAATAAAAACTTCATTCAGGAGAAGTTCTTTTTTTACTTTTCTGCATACTTCCATCCCGTTCATTTTTGGCATCATTACATCAAGAAAAACTAATTGCGGTTTTTCTTTTTGAATTATCCCAAGGGCAATTTCACCATTTTCTGCTGTTAAAAATTCTACCCCTTCATCTTCTAATTCTTCCAGAGTTTGCTCAATCAGCATTCTTATATGGGGTTCGTCATCTACAATTAAAATTTTCTGTTCCATTAAATCTTTTAGTTTTAAATTTTATAATGTTTACTGGTAAATTAAAAACAATACATTCTCTAATCCTTTTTCAAAACGTAACGATTGAACGATTTCATTTTTGTCTGATAAAATTGAATTAAGAATGATAATATCCGGCTGGGTTGAAATTGCTTTTTTAACCAATTCTTTTCCATCTGATTCTACAACTATGTATCCTTTTGTCTGCAAAACTTCCGTTAAAGAGCGTACGGCAGAAGTATCTTCATCAACTACCATTACTTTTTTCTTAGATTTACCCTGTTCCAACAAACTACCTACCTCTTCAAATAATTTTGCAGTATCTATTGGTTTTGTAAGATAACGGTCTACCCCTATTCGAAAACCCCTTGCCTTATCCTGAACAATGGATAAAATAATAATAGGTATATCCATTGTATCGGGATCGTTCTTTAATATTGCTGCTACATCAAAGCCGTTTATTTCCGGCATCATTACGTCAAGAATAATCAGGTCGGGACGATTTTTGCGAATACTTTCGAGGGCCATTTTTCCATCGTTTGCCTGCTCAATAATGTAGCCTGCGTCACTCAACTCCTGGTCCAGCAATGATCTTATGGAATCATCGTCATCAACAACCAGAATAGTTGCATTTTTACCGACCATTTTTAATTTTGAGAAATCCATTTGTGCTTTCAATTGCCTAACCAAATCATCAAGGTGAATGGGTTTCTTTTGTGATTTAGTTTTTGCAGCAGTAAATGGTATTGCAAAAGAAAAAACACTTCCTTTCCCAACTTTACTTTCTACCCATATTCTACCGCCATGATGTTCCACAATTTCTTTACAAATCGGAAGGCCTAACCCGGTTCCTTTAGGCTTATCCGTTAGTGTATCTCCTCCAACCTGTTTGAACTGTTCAAATACGGCTCCAAAATCTTCCGGAGCAATGCCAATCCCCGTATCGCTTATACTTACAATTACCTCATGGCCTTTTTTATATACATGGCATGTAACAGAACCTTTATCGGTAAACTTCACAGCATTAGAAAAAAGATTAATCACCACCTGGATCAGTTTATCTGTATCGCCGGTAATTACAGGAAGGTCAGTATCTACTTTTTTAATAAGCTTTACAGGTTTTTGATCAAAGAGTGAAGTTGTGGCAGCTATGGCTCTTTCGGTAACATCAGCCAGGGATACATCTTCCTGGTTCCATTCCATTTTACCAGCCTCAATTTTTGCAAGATCAAGTACATCGTTAATCAGGTGTGTAAGCCTTTCGCCTTCAGATATAACCACTTTTAAATTTTCTGTAATCTGGTCAATCGTTTTTGTTGTTTTTGGATCAGTTCTATCTAAAGCGGTAAAAATCTTGTCTTCCAGTCTCTTCCTGATAATTTTAGCGAAACCTAATACTGAGGTGAGAGG
>CBIGQT010000344.1:0-4083 GCA_966191655.1 uncultured Ginsengibacter sp. | reverse complement strand
CGGCTTCGTTATTGGCTATGCTTACGATGATCGGTGGAACAGGATGACACTGAAAGATTTTTTTAAAGTCCGTTTGGTAAGGCTTCAGCCAATGATAGTGATTGGTATGGTTATCGGAGCTTTATGCTTCTATTTCCAGGATTCAGCAATGTGGCCAAATATACACGAGGTACCTGTATGGAAAATGCTGATGATAATGCTGATTGGGTTTACATTAATTCCTGTGCCACCATCTATGGACATACGTGGCTGGCAGGAAATGCATCCTTTAAACGGTCCTGGATGGTCATTGTTTTTTGAATACATTGCTAATATTTTGTACGGCCTTTTTGTAAGAAAATTTTCGAAACTAGCACTTTGGATATTAGTTGTTGTAGCAGGCTGCGCCCTTATACATTTTACCATAACAGGCCCTGATGGCGATGTAATAGGGGGATGGTCTATTAATGCCGAACAACTGCGCATTGGCTTCACTCGTGTAATGTACCCGTTTTTTGCAGGGTTATTACTTTCCCGTACAGCAAAACTTACCTACATTAAAAATGCTTTTTTTTGGTGCAGTTTAATACTCGTAATAATTTTCTCCATACCAAGAATAGGCGGTAGCGAACATCTCTGGATGAATGGCCTTTATGAATCTCTCAGTATCATTTTTATTTTTCCGTTAGTTGTGTTTTTAGGAGCCAGTGGGGAAGTAACCGGTAAAATTTCATCACGTATTTGCAAGTTCTTAGGTGATATTTCTTACCCGATATACATGACGCATTATCCGCTAATATACATCTACACAGCGTGGGTAAGCGATCACAAACCAACCATTAGCGAAGCAATACCATTTGCGTTACTAACTTTTGTTGCAAGTATTCTTCTTGCTTATGCATGCCTGAAGTTCTATGATGAACCTGTTAGGCGATGGTTAAAGAAGAAAATATTAGTAAAAAAAAATTAGGCAAAAGCATTATACATTAAAGTGCTTCTTTAATTGAGAGATAAATTATGTACAGTTTATCTTCTACTTTGTAATGTCGCTTCCTATTTCATCTATTTCGTCGATGTTGCCTATTCCTTTTGGATTGGGTCCATATTTATTCATTCCGGGCTGGCTATCTGTAAAGAAAAGAACTAATAACCAAATAGCGCCGACAAGAGGGATGAGAACGATTAGAAAAAACCAGCCGCTTTTGCCCACATCATGAAGTCTCCTTACCGCTACAGCAAGACCGGGAATAAATACCACAAGGCTATATAATAAATTCACGTAGCCATAAGGTAAAATCATAGGGCCGTTTATAGTATTCATTGTAAAAGTATCTCCTAAAAGACGATCTATAAATGAAGCCGCAATTGCGAAAATAAAATTGAATAAAACAAAATACCAGTATTCGCTTCGTCTTGCTCTGCCGGTAAAAACTGCGTAATTTTTTAAAACACTTAAATAGTATTGCATGTTAGTTTGTTTTGGTTTATCTAAAAATAATAAAGGCTCAATATAGTTGCTTATTTAAAACTTTGAAAGAAAATTGCACAATTTTTCTACACTATGCTGAAAATCTGTTAACAAATCTGAGTACTTTTTTGCAATACAGATTACCACGCAAGCGTTTTATTACACATATCTGTTGATATCAACGACATGGTTGTAATTTAATTTTTTTAAAATCTCCTGATGAAAAACAATTGTTTCAAGCTCTTGATGTTGCTTGCTCTATTTACCTTGTTATTATTGGGATGCAGGGGTAGCCGTCAATCGCCCCATAACCATGGGGTTAATAATCACAGTTACAGGGGCTATGAATAATCTTCTTCCGAAAGATCCGCCAACCGCGTATGAGGTCCAATTTAAGGAATCCAACCTTCGCTTTTTAAAACACCAATGAGATTTGGATCGTTTATAGACATAGCTGAGAGCCAGAGGTCAGCACGCTCTCTGTGCCACCAAAGACCTTGCATGTTATCCGGCTTTGCAAATGTATAGCGATAAAGAACTGCCCTAATATATCGAGGCGGCTTGCCAGGAAAGGGATTGAAAGCGAAAAGGCTTACAGCCGTAGCATCATTATGCAGCAATTTCCATACAAGATTGAACGTCCAAGGATATTCATCCGGTGAACCCATAGAAGCAAACCACATCTGCCAGTCGAGATGTAACTGGTAGGGAGCTATTTGCGGCGGGCGTTTATCAAGAGCGACTGGCAGGCCTTTATAAATGTAGGGTTTCCATTGAGCGCTGTCACCAGGGTTATCATCCATCGTTCCTTCAAATATTACATTCAGACGTTCCTGCCCCACAGTGCCAAACGCGCCATAGGTATTTACGAGTTCTAAAGGATCATAGGAAGTATTCATAATCTGGGTGGAAGAAAGTAAATTCAATGCAGGCTGTATGCTGAGAATAGCAACGATAATTGTTACAACCCAGGCCGTGACCAACATGGGCCGGGATGGGAGAGCATTTTGGTCAGCAGCTTGCGCTTTTTTTACAAGTGCCTTTGGAAGAACCTTCGACCAAAAGCCATCATCAAAACAGGCCAGGGCTGGAACGATGGTAAGCCAGTTTAAAAAAGAAAGATTACCACTAAGGATGAGGATGACCTGGAATAATACGATTATAAATCCTGCAATATGGCGTGCAAGCCGCGGCCAAAATACAAACCACGGTGCAATAAGCTCAGCAAGGAAATTGAACCATACTCCTATTTTTAAAAGGGTGTGAGGAAGAAAATGAAACCACCGGCTTAAGGGTCCGGGTATCGGCTGTGTTTCGAAATGATAATAAAGGGCTGTTCCATTGCGCCATATTTCATCGCCACGAATTTTAATCAATCCCGATCCAAGCATCATCCGGAAGATAAGCCAGCGGAATAAAACAATGATTGGCATTGGGGCCGCCCTTTTGGGGAAAGGCCGCATGTCGAGCAAAGGGCAAAGGAAGATAGCAAGAAATCCGGTTTCAAGAAGTTGAATCTCCCAGCCATATCCATACCACTCTTGCCCTACATGCACAAAGGACATATAAAGAAACCAAAGTACTGTAAGTAGCAAAGCATTTGCGTAACCTGCTACCACAATTAAAGAAAGTAAGAAGCCTATCCATGCTGAAATTAGCAGGGCAGCATCAGAATGAATAAACCAAAAGAGTGATGGCAAACGCCTGAAGCCAGCCCCGGTCGATCCCAGTGCATTGCTTACCTGCTTCAGGTAAGTACCTATAGGAAGTAGTCCATCAGAGCCGATCAAAGGAATGATCTCATTGATCAACACCAGGAAGGCCACTGCATAAATTACTCCGATCAGGCGAAGAATCATAAAGCGGGTAAGCCAGTAAGTTGGTGGATTACCTGACCTATCAGGTATCATTTCTGATTCACTATCGATGAGGGTGTTCACTTCAATTTCTTATTTAAGGCATTGTTTTACCTTAATAAAATTTCATTCCAGAAAGTTACTAAAGAGTCTTCAGATTATATGTTCCTTAAAAAATAAGATTGATTTTTGCTACTCCATAAATAGTACTTAAAATAAGTAAAGTGAAAACAAAGTATGATGCTATTGTAGTTGGTTCCGGACCTAATGGTTTTGCAGCAGCCATCACCATGCAGCGTGTAGGGCTCGCTGTACTACTTATTGAGGGAAAGGAAATTTTAGGCGGCGGTATGCGTTCTGCTGAATTAACGCTTCCTGGTTTTATTCATGACGTGTGCTCTGCGGTACATCCCCTTGGCGCCGATTCACGCATTTTTAAACAATTCAATCTTGAAGAATTTGGTCTTGAATATTTAACTCCTGAATATGCTGTTGCCCATCCTTTCGATAACGGCTCATCTGTTGCAATTCAATCTTCAATAGAAATAACCGCGGGGCAATTAGGTAAAGATGCCAATACTTATAAAAATATTTTTTTGCCGTTAGTAAGAGAATGGCCATCTGTGCGTTCGGCATTTTTAGGTCCGCTTCATCTAAGCAATTATTCAAATGCAAAAGCAAAATTTGCTTGTTATGCACTTAGCTCGGCTAGTCATTTTGCAAAGCATCAGGTTAAAGCCGATGCAGCTCAATCTGTTTTCGCGGGAATGGGAGCACATT
>CBIGQT010000343.1:0-4088 GCA_966191655.1 uncultured Ginsengibacter sp. | reverse complement strand
ATAAGAGAGGTTAGCCTGGCCAAAGACAGCCTGGGTTTGAACTTCAGAGCCATCGGAATTAATGGATGGATTTGCAGCATAGTTTAAACTAAACTTATTGGTTACTGTTAAACCATCAGCTGTATTTGTCAGAATATCTGATTTTGCATCCTGATAAATAGCACCGGCATGATAATTTATTTTCAAATCATCAGTAATATTATTATTGCCCTCAAAAATTCCGTCGAACCATTTTTGCGTGGTTTCAATATTCTGTTGTTGATAATATCCTCCGGTGTGAGCCCAAAGGATTGTACCTTGCATATACTGCGAGGTGAGTTTGTCAAACGTCTTATCTAAATTTGCCCTGCCGGTAAAGCTAAGCCAGTTTGTTAACATATACTTAGCCGAAACAAATCCCATAACCCTGTTCCTGATTTGATTTAGTGATGTGTTATAGATCATCCAGTAAGGATCCTGGTAAATACCGGTATTGGTAGACGGGTAGTTGGCATAAGCGCTTGGTACACCTACATTGTTAATGTACTGGTACTGTTTAGCTTCATCAAGGCTTAAATTTCTGGGTATGCTATAGATATCTATAACCGGCGCATTTTCTTCGCCCGTACGTGGCCTGTTCTTAATATTCTCATTTATATAAGTAACCTTTGCATCCGTAGAAAACTTTTTGCTTATCTGGTTCGTAAGCCGCAGGTCAATTGTATTGCTTCCCAGGTTATTGCGGGGTATAATTCCCTGGATACTTTTGTTAGTATAAGATAAATAAGTTTGCGCTTTTTCTGTGCCGCCCGACACACTTATTGAATTATTAAAGCTGGCACCGGTTCTGAAAAAATCTTTTATGTTATCTGGTTGAGCTGCTAAGGTAGTGGAGTTTCCAAGAAAATTAACAATCGACTGACCTGCCATTTTGGGTCCCCAACTTGCACCTGCTGATGAATCAAATGAACCGCTGTTACCCTGGCCGTAAGTATTTTGTACTTTAGGCAATGCAAATGGTGATTCGAACACAGCGCCTGAGTTAATACTAACAGACATCCTATCCTTACTTCCCTTTTTAGTAGTAATAACGATTACACCATTACCGGCCTGGCTACCGTACAATGCAGCAGCAGAGGCTCCGCGTAATACGGTAACAGATGCAATATCGTCAGGATTTATATTGGATGCACCATCAGTACCTTGTATTGAACCAAAATCACTTCCTGCAGCACTATAGGTGCTATTATCAATAGGCACACCATCTACCACAATTAATGCATTGTTCGATCCCTGGATCGAACGGTTTCCTCTTAATACAATTCTTGCTCCGCTGCCCGGACCACCCGAACCTTGTGTGACTACAGCATTTGCAACTTTTCCCGTTAATGAGTTCAACATATTGTTCGGGTCTCTTACACCCGTGAGTTCTGAGGTCTTCACATTTTGGGTAGCATATACCAGTGTTTTACTTTGTCGGGATATACCCAAAGCAGTAACAGTAACAGTACTTAATTCATTCTCTTTTGAGGTAAGAGAAATATCAAGGCTGGTTCGTCCTTTAAGGGCAACTTCCTGAGTTGCATATTCCACACCGGAAAATATAAGAGTGGCACCCGCCGGAGCTTCAATGCTAAATGAGCCATCGGCTTTGGTAGCAGTCCCGTTTGAAGAACCTTTTACAAGAATAGTGATTCCTTCAATCCCATTTCCTGATTGATTGGTAACCTTACCTTTAATTGCAGCATTTTGAGCCACAGCTAAAAAAGATACTCCAAGAAAAATTAATAGAAGTGATAAGACTTTGAAGCGTCGCATAATGCAATTTTTTGGATTATTAAAAATATTTGTGTAGCAAAAATGTTATTTTTTATTAAATAAAAAAAATTTATTTAATAAAATGTGGATAATTAATAAAAAAAATGATTAACTATTCTATTTTTGCAAAAAAAGTTTTAAACTCGCCTAATTAATTTAAATATATAAATGACATATCCTCTATTCGCACATCTAAGAGAGAGTGAGCTTTCAGGTGTAGCATATAAAGATCAAACAAGAAAAAAAAGAGTTGTTAGCCATTTTACTGCAAAAGGCGAATCTACGATACCCGAGTTATCTGATCTCATAAATATTAGCATACCCAAAACTACAGAATTGATTGCGGAACTGCTTGAAGAGGGGCTTGTAATTGATACCGGGCGTAATACAGTTGGTGCAGGGCGCAAAGCAACTATCTACAGCCTGAACCCTAAAAGTTGTTATTTTTTAGGGGTCGAGATAAGAAAATACAAAATCAATATCGGGCTTATGAGCTTCAATGCAAGCATTGAGGAATCATCCCTTAATATCCCTTTCGAATATCTTGAAGCCAGGGAATCGCTCAAAGCGATCTCTAAAGAAATAAAAAAATTTTTATCGAAAACAAAAGTGCCGAAAGGAAAAATAATTGGCCTTGGGTTAAGCCTTGCCGGGCGAATTAATGTTAAGACAAGCAACATACTAAGTAATTATCACTTTGCGGATGCACCCGTAAAATCAACTTTAGAGGAAGAATTTGGAATGCCTGTTTTTTTAGACAATGATAGTCGCACGCTTGCTTATGGCGAATATAATTTCGGAAAATCCGGGCTCCCTTATAGTGAAAAAAATGTATGCGTTGTTAACCTCGATTACGGGATGTCGTTAGGTATTTTTGTCGATGGCATCCCGGTTTACGGTGCATCAGGCTATGCCGGTGAAATCGGGCATATTCCTATGTTTAATAATCAAAAAATCTGTTTCTGTGGAAAAAAAGGTTGTTTAGAAACTGAGGCTTCGGGACTTGCATTAATTGATTTTATAAACAGGAAAATTAAAGAAGGTAGCAGTAGTCACCTTCAGAAAGTTATAGTACAAAAAGGATTTTTAGAGTTAGAAGATATTTTAGAGGCTGTTCAATTAGGGGATAATTTAGCGCTTGAGGGAGTAAGTGCGATAGCATATAATTTAGGCAGGGGTCTTGCAGTTGCTATTAATATGCTCAACCCTGAACTGATTGTATTAGGCGGAATGCTTTCTGCATTAGGAGAACCTTTGCTGTTGCCTGTGAAAACTTCTGTCCTCAAATACTCATTGGGGTTAGTCAGCAACGACACCAGAATTACCGTATCGTCAATAGATCAGCGTGCCGGCCTTAAAGGCTGTTGCTTATTGGTAAGAGATAAAATACTTGGCCTGGTATAAGAGCCAATATTTTTATTTAACAGTAATAGATTGATGTAAATTATTATAACCAGTATTGCTTTCCCATGTATCAAGGTTTGCCAGACGTAAACAATATTCAGGTCTTTTGCTTAGTTCAATATTTGCGTCAGGCAAAAATAAAAACAGGTTGTATTTGCCAGGGGTTAGGTTTTTAGTTAATTGAATTTCTTCTTTAATCTCATGATATCCGCTGAACAAAAATCTTACATCAGTTTTTAATAAAATAATTTTTTCTTCTTTTGTCTGTTGATTACGGAGCACTAATTCCAAAGGTCTTGGGTTGAATGGTGACGCATAACCGGCATTATCAATTTCAAAAAATATTTTAAATAATTCATCTCTCTTTACTTTTCCAGGAAACCTGGCTTCCTTTAAAATAAAACGATAGCCAAGTTTCTTTTTGATACTATTCATACAGCCACCACTATCCCAATCATTATTTACGTTCGTATTGTATGCCGCGTTTAAAAAACTATAATGCATATTTTTCATTTCTGTTTCAACATGACCTGCAGGTTCACAATCATTCTGAGGACTAAAAGTGTCATCACATGTTTCACCCCCTACGACAGTAAACCTCGTGTCGGCTTCTATATAATTTCTTAAAATTTCGGTAGCGGGTTTTCTTGGTTGTGAAGAACTGCCATAATCAAAGTAAGTTCCATAATCATCCGGTGATGAAAGGAAGCAATCATCGTGAAAACCTATTCTCGCTTTATCTTCTCTGCTGAAAGCCTCATTCAATTGCAGAGCCGGACTATCCGTCGGCGCCGATGGGCCGTAAACATATTTCTGTTTTATCTGTGGTGTGCGTACCTGGATCATTCTGTCATTTGGAAGGGCATCAAGCAATCTTTTTAATAATT
>CBIGQT010000342.1:0-4097 GCA_966191655.1 uncultured Ginsengibacter sp. | reverse complement strand
TTTATCAATCAGAGGACCCCCGGGATAGGGGAGTCCTAATATTTTTGCAGACTTGTCAAAAGCTTCGCCCGCGGCATCATCCAACGTTTGCCCGATTACTTTCATTTTTAAATAGTCTTCGCACAAAACAATCTGTGTATGTCCTCCGCTAACGGTCAAGCACAAAAAGGGAAAAGAAGGGATTTCATTTTTTTTGTCAGGCGATTGTATACAATTTGCCAGCACATGCGCCTGCATGTGATGCACTGCAATCAGAGGTTTGTTACAAGCTAATGAAAGTGATTTTGCAAATTCAGCACCGACCAATAAAGCGCCGATTAACCCGGGAGCCTGCGTAAAAGCAAAAGCATCAATTTCATCTAAATTTACATTTGCTTTTTTTAATGCGCTGTCAACAACCGGGACTATTGCCTGCAAATGCGCCCTGGAGGCCAGTTCCGGAACAACTCCTCCATATTCTTCGTGAACTTTCTGGCTGGCAATAACATTACTTAAAATAATTCCATCCCTGCACACTGCTGCTGCAGTTTCATCGCATGAAGATTCAATTGCAAGAATTTGAGGCATATAAAAGTAAAAATTATTTAGAACGAATCGCTACAACAGGATCTAAACGTGATGCAGCATATGCAGGAATGATTCCAGCCAATATACCTATTAGTATGCATATCGAAATGGCAAGAGTAAGTATTCCGACCGAAATAAACACAGGAAAATCAAACACGTTTGTGAGTACTAACGTTAATATATACACGAGAATTAATCCCATTAAGCCACCCATGACGCAGATAATTGAGGATTCCAGTAAAAACTCTGAAAGAATACTTCTTTTTTTAGCGCCAATTGCCTTTTTGAGCCCTATCATTGAAGTTCTTTCTTTTACGGTTACAAACATAATATTTGCAATACCAAAAGCGCCCACTATTAAACTTAAAATCCCTATTGCCCATCCGCCAAGATTAATGCTTCCAAACAGTGAGCTAACTCTGTCGCTAAAACTGCTTATCTGGTTTAATGTAAAATTATCTTCCTCGGTAGGACTCAGTTTTCTGATTGACCTCATGACACCCTCCAACTCGTCAGCCAGCGCCTGTGAGCTTACATTTTCTTTTCCGTCCACAACAATATGAGGCCTGCTATAATCTTCATTAAAAATTTGCCTCGCGAACTTGTAAGGAACTATAAAAGACTGGTCGTAATCTATGCCTATTGTTGATCCAACCTTTTTTATAACGCCAATAATAGTTGCTTTAATTCCTTTTATTTTCACTTCTTTATCAACAGCAAGCGCAGGGTCACCAAAAAGATTTTCAGCATTGGTATAACCAACGATTGCGACGGGGCTGCCCGACGTAAATTCAGATTGTGACATATATCTCCCGTACGCCATCTTCACCGGCTCTATGGCATTTTCCTCTTCACTCACTCCTATTACACTTACTCTTTCTAATGCATAACTTTCATATTCCACTGTAACCCGCGTATCAGTTACAAAAGCAACATTCTTAACTAGGCTGCTTCGTTGCTTTATAAAATTTACTTCATTATATTTAGGAACAGGCCTGTTGATAAATTTCCACCACGGGTAATCAGGGCCACCGGCATAATCCCACTTATCAATAGAAATAGTATTAGTGCCCAGGCTTTTAATCTGATTTTGAATATTTGCTTCCAAACTGTTAACAGTAGCCAGCACGCCAATGATGCAAAATATTCCAAATGAAATTCCTATTAATGAAAGAGCCGTACGCAATTTATTCACCATTAGTTCCTGCATGGTTAAGCGGAAAGAACTTGCTAATATGTTAAGCGTTTTGCGCATAAAGCAAATTTACTGTTTTTTGAGATGCAGTTGCAGGGACACTATTACGCTTTCTCGTATCAATTTGAAAATGTTTCCCACAAAGTCACAAAGGCCACTAAGAATTCCCAAATAAAAAACTTTGTGCTCTCCGTGTCTTTGGGGGGAAACGGATACTACCAATAATCCAACCTCCGTCTAAAATCAAGTTCGTACTTTTGCTGCCCTTAAACGATTTGTATTGATTGCTTCAAAAGAAAATATAAGACTTCAAAAGATCATCATCATTATTGCAATTGTTTTATTTTCTGTAAAACTTACTGCATGGTATTTAACACACTCTCTCGCTATTCTTACTGATGCTTTGGAAAGTATCGTGAACATTGCTTCTGGTTTTTTAGGTTTGTATAGCTTATACCTTTCTGCAAAACCAAAAGATGCGGATCATCCTTACGGTCATGGAAAAGTTGAATTTATTTCTGCAGCCGTTGAAGGAACATTGATTGCAATTGCCGGAATTATTATTATATATAAATCTGTCGTAAGTTTTTTTTACCCCCACCAAATTACCAAACTTGATTATGGAATTATCTTACTCGTCGCTACAGGAATTGTAAATTATTTCGCAGGAGTAGTATGTGTCGCTACGGGCAAAAAAAATAATTCCTTATTATTGATCGCGAGTGGTAAGCACCTAAAAACGGATACCTATAACACCATTGGTATTTTTATCGGATTGGTATTATTATATTTTACCAAACAGGTTTGGCTAGATAGCGCTGTTGCGAGTTTTTTCGCTTTGATCATTATTTTTACCGGTTATAAAATTGTTCGTACATCCGTTGCCGGTATAATGGATGAGGCAGATGTAAAATTATTACATAGCCTTGTAGATTTATTAAACCACAACAGGAAAGAAAACTGGATTGACCTGCATAATCTTCGCTTTATTAAATACGGAAGTACGTTGCATTGTGATTGCCATCTTACCGTGCCCTGGTATTTGAATGTACATGAAGCGCATGAAGAAGTGGAAGCGCTGGCTAAATTAATTCAAAATGAATTTGGCGAAGCTGTTGAACTGTTTGTACATTCAGATGGATGCGAAGAATTTTCCTGCCGCATTTGTTCCAAACAAAATTGTATGGTGCGTAAACATGATTTTGAAAAAAAAATAACCTGGACGATAAAAAATATTTCAAAAGATTCCAGGCATGCAATATTTAGCTGATAAAAAAATATCCCCTCATAGAAATGAGGGGATTTCCAAAATTCAAAAACTGATTATCCATTAAGCTCTTCTGTTAGTATTAATTATTTTTTTTGAATTGATTATTATTAAAAATTTTGTAATTGTTAATGTACCGTTAGTCTATTACAATTTTTGTCAAAAAAGATTACAAATATTGTTAAGCAGTTGGGTATAAAACAATATTGCATTCGATCATAAAAAAGTGCAAATAGGTTTAGTTCAAAGTAACTTTTTGTAAGAGTGATCCAGGTGTTATGGAAGTGTATTAAAAATAGGGTTAGCAACGCCTTCCGCAGTATAAAACGTTGATAGAAAGGAGTTATTTTATTAATGTATAAAATTGAGTAGTGTTACTTTGCAAAAAGTAAAACCCACAAGAATTTATACGAGCAATTATTTAAATAGTAATGCAACGCAATATGCCGCTCCGGCAGCAAGAGCGCCTATGAGCATTACTTTTAAAGCACCCGATATTACTGCCACACCTGTAAATTTACTTTTGAAATACCCGAATACGAAAAGGCAGATTAAAGTGGCTACCACTGAAAATTTTAATGCTTCTTTTGAATCATTTATGAAAAAATAAGGGCTTAAAGGAATAATGCCGCCAACAATATAGGAGACGCCAATATTTAAAGCGCTGTTTCTTGCTCTTTTAGGATTAGGTTTATCGAGGCCTAACTCGAATTTCATCATAAAATCAACCCATTGTTTTTTATCTCTTGCTATTTCTTCTGTCGCTGTGTTTTGAAGTTCCTCTCTTAAACCGATACTCTCAAAAAAATCTTTAACTTCTTTTTTTTCCATTTCGGGTATGCGTTCTACTTCTGCATATTCTCTTTTCAATTCACTATTGTAGTGATCCTGTTCCGTTTTACCCGCAAGATACCCTCCAAGTCCCATCGCTATTCCGCCCGCAGCAATTTCTGCAATACCTGCTATTACAATAATACCACTGGTTGATACGGCGCCGCTAAGTCCGGCAGCAAGCGCAAATGGAACCGTAAGGCCATCACTCATTCCAATTACAACATCTCTTAAAAT
>CBIGQT010000341.1:0-4098 GCA_966191655.1 uncultured Ginsengibacter sp. | reverse complement strand
CGACCTACCGCATATAAAATGTGATGATAGCGTAGAACATTGCATGTAATTAATGACAAATAGCAATATCCGCTATTTGCCTGTTTTTAAAAATGATCATCTTGAAGGTATTATTTCAATTACCGATGTTGTTAAAGAGACAATTTTAAAACAACAACAAACTATAAAACATCTGGATAGTTATATTAATTCATAAAAACCCGCTTCCTTTAATAATTTCGTAGAGTGGATTATTGTATAGACTTTCAGAAGCCTCAAATTAATAATTAAATCATTCCTAAAAAGAGTTACTTGCCTACTCCAATTTCTATATTTTTTTTTGAGATAACTTTTTGAAATAATTTGCTTTTTGTTTCGTTACAATAGAAATTTTTTACAATAATTTTACCTGTAATGAAAACTTTCGTATCCTACTTACCGATTGCCCTGGTGACCTATGTAATTTTATTTAACATTAGCTGCAACACTGCAAATTCTGCAGATAATGAAAAATCCAATGCGTTAACAAATAAATCCATTAAAACAAAAGACTCAACCAATACTGCCAAAGAAAAATTAGACACTTCAGTGTATAATGAAAAATTACTGGCCTTAGCCAATAATGATACAACCGGAAGATGGCCGGCTAAATTTCCATATCCCCTGCCTGGAGCCCTATTACCTTTTAACAGGATAGTAGCTTTCTATGGTAATCTATATTCAAAAAAAATGGGTATCCTGGGCGAATTGCCAAAAAATGAGATGCTTGAGAAATTAAAAAATGAAGTTGCCAACTGGCAGTCAGCTGATAGCTCAATTAAAGTGATTCCTGCGTTACATTATATTGCCATAAGCGCACAGGGTAGTCCTGGTAAAGGTGGTAAATACAGGCTGCGCATGCCTTTTCACCAGATAGATACTATCATCAATTGGGCTAATGAAATTAATGCACTGGTTTTTTTGGATGTACAGGTTGGCCAAAGCAGTGTTAAAGATGAAGTACCTAGTTTAGAAACTTATTTAAAAATGCCCAATGTTCATTTGGGAATTGATCCCGAATTTTCAATGAAGAACGGCGTTGTGCCCGGAAAGAAAATCGGCTCTTTTGACGCTAATGAAGTAAATGATGCTATCGATTATCTGGCAGAACTTGTAAAAAAGAATAACCTTCCTCCCAAAATTTTAGTTGTTCATCGTTTTACCCAGGGAATGATAAAAAATTATGAAAACATAAAAAAAGTTCCGGAAGTTCAGATTGTGATGGATATGGACGGATGGGGAGATAAAACTTTAAAACGTTCTACTTATCTTCGCTATATTTATAATGAACCAGTGGAATTTTCAGGCTTCAAATTGTTCTATAAAAATGATATTAAAAATGGTAGCCATGAAATGTACACCCCCGGGGAATTATTAAAATTTACTCCAAAACCTGTCTATATTCAATACCAATAAGCGTTAATGTCATATTACTAAAATGAAAAGTTCCGGGGCTTATTTAACTTTAGCGTTCGTGTACATAATTTCCTGTACGCAGCATACATCAAAAAAAGAAATTGCAAAGCTTGCTCCGGTAAAGGAGAATACAGATTCAATCCGGCTAGCGAAGTTCGCTGATTTGCCAACCATACTCTCTAAAAAAGTGCCGGTTTTATGTTATCATCATATTCGTGACGCTAAGCCGGGAGAAAGTGAAACAATGAAAAGCTATTCCGTTTCTCCCGAATTTTTTGCAGAGCAAATGAAAGCATTGAAAGATAGTGGCTATGAAACAATATTACCGGACGATTTGTATAATTATTTAATACATGAAGGTAAACTTCCTGCAAAACCGGTAATGCTAACTTTTGATGATACGGACGAAGAGCAATTTAGCATTGGCTATCCTGAAATGAAAAAATATGGTTTTAAAGGTGTCTTTTTTATAATGACTATTTCGATTAATCATAACCGTTATATGACAAAGGAGCAGCTAAAACAATTGGCTGATGAGGGCAATGCGGTTGAATCACATACCTGGGATCACCATATGGTAACCAAGTACCAGGGGGATGATTGGGATAAACAATTTGTAAAACCACGCAAAACCATAGAAGACATAACCGGAAAACCTGCTGATTATTTTGCGTATCCTTATGGTATTTGGAACCTGGCTGCAATACCGGAATTAAAAAAAGCAGGATTTAAAATGGCCTTTATATTATCAACAAAAAGAGATACTACTGAGCCCTTATATACTATTCGCCGGATGATTGTTCCGGGAACGTGGACGATACCCAGTATGATGAAGGCCATGAAAAATACCTTTCATTTACGATAAGAAACTAATTTTACCTGGCAATTTCTATTTTCACTTTTTTATTCTTAATTCTTTCATTTTTTATTAGCTGAAGCACATGCCCCACTTTTGATTTTCGTATTGCAACAAAGGAAGAAAAATCCTTTACTTCAATAAGCCCTATATCTTCTTGTTTCAACTCACCTTTGTTAGAAAAGAAACCAACAATATCAACTTTATTCACTTTATCTTTTTTACCGGCAGCAATAAAAAGCGTAGACCATTTAGGTTTTTCAGGCAGTATAACAGCATCGGGTAGTTGTATTTCTTCAACATCCTGGTTGATATAAGGAGGCAACTTTTCGTCTTCCGATAATATTAAAATAGCAGTGCCACTGGCATCCATCCTGGCTGTTCTTCCATTGCGGTGAATAAATATTTCTTCAGTGTGTGGCAAATGATAATGAATAATGTACCTGATATTGGGAATGTCCAGGCCTCGTGAAGCAAGATCCGTAGTTACCAGCACATTTACAGTTCCATTTCTGAATTTACACAAAGCGCTGTCTCTTTGCTGCTGCTCCATAGCTCCATGATAAAATTCGTTTACAATTCCGCTTTGACTAAGGAAGTTACCGGTGCGTTCAACGGATTCGCGATGGTTACAAAATATAATTGCTGATCTGTTTCCAAAATAGCAAATCAATTTAAAGAGCGTTTCGTTTTTATCTTTTTCAGGTGATTGTACACTTTGAATACTCAGGCCTTTTTCAATAGCATCTTCCGATAAATAATTTAAACGAATTGAGTTATTGATACCAATAAATCCGGGAATTTCAACGGTCTCAGTAGCTGATGTTAGTATTCTCTTTTTCAGACTTTTTAAATAACTGACAATAAAAGATACTTCTTCTAAAAAACCTAATTCCAATATTTTATCAAATTCGTCTAATATCAGTGTCTCTATAGCATCTGTTGTAATATTTCCTCTTCGGATGTGGTCGCATAATCTGCCGGGAGTTCCAATTATAATTGCGGGTGGCTGAACCAGGTTATTTTCTTCCACCTCTCTTTTATGACCACCATAACAGGAGGTAACTTTAAAACCCGTTCCCATCAATTTAAAAACCTGTTCAATTTGTATCGCTAATTCGCGGGAAGGAACCACTACAAGAGCCTGGGTCTTTTTATTATTATGATCGAGCCGTTCAATAACCGGCAACAAAAAACCAATTGTTTTTCCGGAACCGGTTGCAGAAAGCAAAATTATATCTGCTGAAGTTTTATTGGCTTCAATTGAAGCAAGCTGCATTTCATTAAGCTTATCAATTTTAAGATTAAAAAGAATTTCTTCTATTGTATAACTTTTCTTTTTCATTCAGGCAAAAATACTAATGTTTACGTGCGGTCTTTTTAAAAATTATTTTATCAAACAGATATAAAAAATGTGGATGTAATTAAATCAAAAGAACTTTATGTTGTTGTAAATTGCATTTAGCAGTTCAAATAAATATTTTACCCAATTTTAAAAGAATAAAAATGGAACCAAACATTGGTATCACCCAAAAAAACAGGCAGGCAGTATCAGTTGCTTTAGCAAAATTGTTAGCAGATGAATTTGTTTTGTACACCAAAACAAGAAACGCTCACTGGAATGTAGAGGGAAGTGATTTTCATGCGATGCATTTATTTTTTGAATCGCAATATGAGCAATTGGGTGACATAATGGATAGTGTTGCAGAACGTATTCGAACTATCGGACATTATGCTCCCGCCACTTTAAAAAGTTTTTTAAAGCTTACGCATCTTACTGAAGAAACAAGAGAAAAAAATGACAGCAC
>CBIGQT010000340.1:0-4104 GCA_966191655.1 uncultured Ginsengibacter sp. | reverse complement strand
CGTAATTGATATCTCAAAGTTTCTCTTTTACTTCCTCCCATAAATGTTGCACCAGTCCATCGGCCAGTCCAATTTTAGGAACATAAATTTCTGTAGCATTTGCCCACTTCATAACGTTCACGTATATCTGTAAAGCGGGCACAATAACGTCGGCCCTGTCTTCACGAAGATTGTAGATACTTATTCTATCGTTCATAGAAACATTGCTTAGCTCTTTATAATAATCACGTAAAAGATCGAGTGGGAGAGGTTTTTCATCTTTACGCCTGCTTAGCGAATGTACTTTATTAATATTTCCGCCGGAGCCTATCGCTACAACTTCTTTGTGTCCTTTCGTTTTTTCTTTAATATCATTTTTCATTTCATCCCATACTTCATCTGTCACTTTATTTTTAAGAAGTCTTATAGTTCCTATATTAAATGAATCTTTAAAAACAAGCTTATTATTGCTGAAAAAAGTAAGTTCTGTACTGCCTCCGCCCACATCAATATATAAGTAAGAATGTTCTTTGTCTAAGTTTTCGGCAACGTGGTTTTCGTAAATAAAGGAGGCCTCATCACTTCCTGAAATAATTTCGATTTCAATTCCCGTTTCATTTTTTACCAACGAAATTATTTCTTCACTGTTACTTGCATCTCTCATGGCAGATGTAGCACAAGCTTTTAAATATTTAACCTCATAAGCATGTAATAAATTAATATAGGCTTTCATTGTATGCAATAAAAGTTCCGTTTTGTGTTCAGAAATCCTGCCTGTTTCAAAAACGTCAAAGCCAAGTCGCAAGGGTATTCTTATCAGGGATACTTTAGTAAAGGAAGCCTTATTTTTTTCGCCTACACGTACTTCGGAGATTAGCAATCTTGCGGCATTACTTCCAATATCAATTGCTGACAATTTCACCAGGTGTATATTTTTTCTTTAAGAGATAGTTGTATGTTTCAATTTGCGAGCGCACCTTCTTTGTACTTTCACTTTCCACGTACATATTGGAAAGTTCATTGTCAAGAACTCTTGCTTTTACATTGTCTGCCAGTTGAATGTTAAGTATTTCTTTCAATTCCTTTTGAATTTCTTTATTATATATCGGGCAGGTGGCTTCTACCCGGTGGTCAATATTTCTTACCATCCAATCTGCGGAAGAAATAAAAACCTTTTCTTTTCCATCATGATGAAAAACCATTATCCGTGCATGTTCCAGGTATTCATCCACTATGCTTATTGCTTTTACTTTCTTTATAAATTTTTTGTTTTCAGTATACATGCAGCAAATACCGCGTATAATCATTTTTATTTTTACGCCTGCTCTCGCGGCCTCATATAATTTAATTATCAGTTCTTCATCACTGAGTGAATTTAATTTTAAAATAATGGAAGCATTCTTTCCTTCACGGGCGCTTTTTATTTCTTTATCAATAAGTAAATGAAGTTGTCTTCGAAGGGAAACAGGGCTTACGATTAATCTTTTGCATGCTTTGAGCGACTGCATATTTTTAGGATTTTCCAGGTAATTAAAAATCCTGTTTACATCTGCCATTATATGCCGGTCGCTTGTTAAGAGGCAATGATCGCCATATAAGCGAGCGGTTTTTTCATTAAGGTTACCTGTACTTACAAAACCAAAATGAATAGTTTGGTTATTAATTCTTTTTTTTATGAGACAAAGTTTCGCATGTATTTTTAAATTAAGAACCCCAAGAAAAACTTTAACGCCTGCTTCTTCCAAACGCTCTTTCCATTCAAGATTTGCTTCTTCATCAAACCTTGCTCTCAGTTCAAGAACTACTGATACGGACTTACCATTTCGTACGGCATTGGTAAGCGCATTAATAATATTAGAACCGGGAGCAAGTCTGTAGCAGGTTAATTTAATGCTCATTACATCCGGCGCTATCGCGGCTTCTATCAACAAATCAATTAGCGAATCAAATGAATGATAAGGAAAATTGAGCAGCACATCTTTTTCCAATATTACTTTGGTAACACTGTTGGCATTTTGTAATAAGGGATGAATAAAAGCTTTTTTTCTTGGATTTTTTCTTTCAAATACTGAGTCAGGAAAATTGATAAAATCTTTAAAATTATGAATACGGCTTCCTGATTGAATGTTGTCCTTATTGGTTAATCCCAAACGTTTAATAAGATAATTGAGCAATAAGCTATCAATATCTTTATCAAAAATAAAACGTACAGGCTTGCCTTTTTTCCTGTTATTTAAACCTCTTTCAATTTTTTGTATAAAAGAAGTGGATACATCATTATCAATATCTATTTCAGCGTCTCTTGTTACTTTTATAATGTTGGATGAAAACGTGTCGTACCCGAAATAAGAAAAAATATTAGGAAGGCAAAACCTTATGATATCTTCCAGTAAAATAATATATTTTTCTTCTGCAGCAGAAGGAAGAATTATAAACCTTTGCAGCCTGGATGGAACTGAAACCAATGCAAATCGCTGCGGAGTGCTTTCATCTTTTGCAGAAAGTTTACAGGCAAGGTAAATTGATTTATCATTAAGCGTGGGAAACTCCTGGATGTTTTCAATCATGAGCGGCACAATATTGCTTCTTACATTATCATTAAAATAAGAAAGCACGAACTTCTGTTGTTCACGATGGAGTTGTTTTTCTGTAATTAAAAATATTTTCTGGTTTTTAAGTTCCGTTAGAATGTTGGTCCACGTGCGGTTAAACTGGTTTTGTTGATTAGTAACCTTTACATTAATTTCCTCAAGAATTTTTTCAGGAGTTTGTTCAAGATGCATGTTTGCTTTGCTGCCAAATTCTATCATTCGTCTTAATGTGGCAACCCGTACCCTGAAGAACTCATCCAGGTTACTTGAAAAGATTCCCAGGAAACGTATCCTTTCACGAAGGGGTACTGTTTCATCTCCTGCTTCCTGGAGCACTCTTCCATTGAATGCAAGCCAACTGATATCTCTTACAATTACTCTGCGTTTATCCATAAACGTTATTATCTTAATTTTTTCATTTTTTCTATAATTCCGGTAGTTGAAAAGCCTTCTTCTAATGGGATAATTTCTATTTTTCCTCCATTCGAAATTACTTCATTAGCGCCCACTATTGTTGCAGGATCATAATCGCCTCCTTTTATTAATACATCGGGCATAATGCTTTTAATAAGATTCAACGGTGTGTCTTCATCAAAAATTATTACGGCATCGGTCATTATTAATGATGCAAGAATTAATGAACGGGACTGTTGATCGTTAATGGGCCTTTCGCTTCCCTTTAGTCTTTTTACAGAGGCATCGCTGTTTACCCCTACAACTAAAACATCTGCAAATGAAGCCGCCTGTGATAATACTTTTATATGTCCTTCGTGCAGAATATCGAATACTCTATTTGTAAAAGCAATAGTTTTATTAATCAATCTCCACCATTTTATTTGGGATAACAACTGTTCAGCCGAAAAAATTCTTTCATGAATTCTGTTGCTTTGTTTCATTATTTTTTCTATTTGTATAAATTAATAAACCAAAACTTATTAAGCCAGCTACAATAATAATTCCTGTTGCTACAGTCCACATCAGCCAACCGAATGACACATTATCAATGGAATAAATTAATAATACCTGTTGTACAGCAACCGGAAACGCTCCGATGCCGCCAGGTGCAACAATCATGGCCAGTGTTGCCAGTGACAATACGCTGAAAGCGGCTCCCAGCCCAAGCCCTGAAGTAGCGCTAAGCGCCTGGAACCCGGTATATATTTCCAGCAGGTACATGCTCCAGATAAATACGGAATGCAAAATAAACTCCCGTCTTCTTTTTAAACGCAATATAGAGGTAAAACCTTCTTTCAATCCTATATGAATACCTTTCAGCTTAATAATATGCCGGTGTGTAGGATAATTTTTTAGAATCCATCTTATGAAAATAAAAATTATTATGCCGGCAATTAAAACTATAACAGATGTTTGCCATAAAGGGAAACGGGCATTTTTATCCGATATAGCTGAGAACTTATCTTTTACGAAATTACTCACAGTACTTACCTGGATACAAATAGTAAATATTATAAAAACAACATAGCAACACAGGTCAAATACACGCTCTGTTAAAATAGTCCCTACCAGCTTATTT
>CBIGQT010000339.1:0-4104 GCA_966191655.1 uncultured Ginsengibacter sp. | reverse complement strand
CTGTTAGCAATAGCAGGGGCGATGTCAGGTTGTACCAAACTTGATGAAAAATTAAACAGCACCCTTACCAATGCACAGGTTTCCTCTTCATTAGGTGCGGCCGGTACTGGTTTGTTGCTTAGCGCCGCCTATACTGATCTAACTATTCTTGCAGGCCAGGACCAGGTTTTCTCACTGGAAGAAAATACCTCCGACGAATCACTTGTTCCTACCAGGGGTGGCGACTGGGATGATAATGGCGTATGGAGAGTATTGCACAATCATACATGGAATGCCGATCATGGACAGATTTTAAGTGTTTTTAATGGTTTAAACAAATTAAATTTTGATGCTACTAACGTTTTGGGCTTTAACCCTTCTAAAGGGCAGGCAGCAGAGGCTAGATTTTTAAGGGCATTTGCATTAT
Source organism: uncultured Ginsengibacter sp. (assembly GCA_966191655.1). Lineage (GTDB taxonomy): Bacteria > Bacteroidota > Bacteroidia > Chitinophagales > Chitinophagaceae > Ginsengibacter. The sequence goes on along the minus strand of CBIGQT010000339.1, from coordinate 3,698 downwards.
TTTACCTCACTGATTTATATGGTCAATTCCCAATAAGAAACCCGGGAGATAATTTGTTGTTGGCTCCTGAGGTAAAAACAGGTGCCGATGCCATTGCTTTTGTTATTAGTGAGTTAACAGCGATTATACCTGATCTGCCTACCGCGAATGGGCCTGATAAAGCTAATGTTGACGCGGCAAATGTTCTATTAATGCATTGCCTTCTTCAAAAAGGAGTCTATGCCAACAGGGCAGCTCCCACCTTCGATCCCGGAGACCTTGCCCAGGTTATTTCAATTGGTTCGGCAATTATGGCTAGTAATAAATACGCCTATACTCCTAATTATTTTGATAATTTTACGCCCACTAATCATAGCACCAAGGAGGCAATTTTCCTTTATCCAAATACAAGCGGTGTTGGTACAAACCATGCTGGTGTTGAGGCCCGCTGGAATATGACCTTGCATTATAATAGCTATACACCTAATAATCCTAATGCAGGCTGGAACGGGTTTACCACCATCAGTGATTTTTATAACACGTTTGATGCCACCGGAGCTCCTATCACCTATGGGCCTAAAGACACTCTTTTTGATCCAAGGATTGGAGGAAGGATTATGAGCAATTATAATTCTACCTACACTTCAGGTATAAGGCCAGGATTTTTAGTGGGACAGCAGTATAATGAAAATGGAGTTGCAGAAAAAGATAGAAAAGGTAATCCTCTTGCTTTTACTCCAGCAATTGCGGACGATATGAAAGAATCTGGAAGTAACCTGGAAGTAACCGGAATAAGAGTGGTTAAATATACACCTGATTATGCTTACTATGGCGGTCCTGCGGGTAACGATCTTATGATCTTCAGATACCCTGACGTGGTTTTAATGGTTGCAGAAGCCAAATTAAGAATCGATCCCAGTGATGCAACAGCACTTACTTTGGTTAATGATTTGAGAACTGCAAGAGGTGCTGCACCACTGGCAACTATTTCTTTGGTAAATCCTTCAAATATTCATGACCCTAACACACTTTTATCAGAAAGGGGCAGGGAATTTTATTGGGAAAGCTATAGAAGAACAGATCTGGAACGTTTTGGAGTTTATAACACCATTTGGCAATATAAACCAACTGACGATCCTAAAAATCTTATATTCCCGATACCAAGCCAGGCATTAGCTGCCAATCCTAATTTGCATCAAAATCCTGGGTATTAATAGAATTATTATTTTCATATTTATAAAACTAAAAGGCCGTATACGGCCTTTTAGTTTTATAAGAATTCAATTGTTATTTTTTATTTAAAACTCTGGATTTTTACCGTACCATGTAAATACAACAGGCATATTCAAGCTGGTTGCGTATTCATTTCTTTACCTTTATCAAAAAAAATTACTTTTTAAATAAGTATTAATAATTAGTTTAAATAATGAGGCATTTACCAAAGCTTTTTTTAGGTTTCGTTCTTTCAAGTTTCTTTTCCTGCAATAAAAAATCCGCCCTTCCAATGTTTCAATTGATGGACAACACGGGAATCAATTTTATAAATAAAGTGACGGACGATAAAATTGAGAATAGTTTTCTTTTTCGTAATTTCTATAATGGTGGTGGCGTGGCAATTGGCGACATTAATAATGATGGTTTACCAGATGTGTTCTTAACATCAAACCAGGGTGAAAACAAATTGTATTTAAATAAGGGGAATTTTCAATTTGAAGATATATCACAAAAAGCCGGATTAAAGCAGGATAGCATGTGGAGTACCGGCGTAACCTTTGTTGATATTAATGGTGACGGATGGCTGGATATTTATGTCTGCAATTCCGGGCACATGAAAAGTGGAAACAGAAGAAATAAATTATATATCAATAATCACGACAATACATTTACTGAGTCAGCAAAGAAGTATGGTTTGGATATCTCGGCTTATACCACGCAAGTCTCTTTTTTTGATTATGATATGGACGGCGATCTGGATTGTTTTATGATCGATAACAGCCCGATGCCCATCAATACATTAAATAATGCAAACAGGAGAGATCTTCCTGATTCACTTTGGCCGGTCGCTCCATTTTTAAGAGGTGGAGGAGATCATTTATATAGAAATGATAATAGCCATTTTACAGAAGTTACTCAGTCATCTGGCATACATGGAAGCTTAATAAGTTTTGGCCTGGGAGTAAGTATTGGCGATATTAACAATGATGGATATCCTGATATTTATGTAGGAAATGATTCTTACGAAAAAGATTATCTCTACATAAATCAAAAAAATGGAACGTTTAAAGATGAAATGGAGCAGTGCATTGAAAACATCAGTATGTCTTCGATGGGCACAGATATTGGAGATCTTAATAATGATGGTTATCCCGAAATATTTACAACTGATATGCTGCCGGCTGATGATTACAGGCTAAAGACTCTCGGCTCATTTGACAATATAGATTTCTATAACAGCAAGGTTAAGTCAGGGTTTTATCACCAGTTCATGAAAAACTGTCTCCAGCTAAATAATAAGAATGGAACTTTTTCTGAAATTGGAAATTACAGTGGCATATCAGCAAGTGACTGGACCTGGGGAGAATTAATTTTTGACGCCGATAATGATGGGTTAAGCGACATTTATGTTTGCAATGGTGTAAACAAAGATGTAACCAACCTCGATTTCATGGATTTTTTTGCAAACGATGTAATTCAAAAAATGGTATTAACCGGCAAAAAAGAAAGTGTAGATAAAGTGCTGGAACATATTCCTGTTAATCCATTGCCTAATAAAGCTTTTAAAAATATGGGCAATTTGAAATTTGCAGATGTCAGCACGGCATGGGGATTTACACAACCTTCTTTTTCAAATGGTGCTGCTTATGCAGACTTGGATAATGATGGCGATCTGGACCTTATTGTAAGCAATGTGAATGAAAAAAGTTTTATCTATAAGAACAACAGCAGGCAAATAAATAAAAACAATTTTCTTGGCATTCTTTTAAAGGGTAAAGGCGAAAATACTTTTGCAATAGGAAGTAAAATCAAATTATATGTAGGCAACCAGATTGTTAGCCGGGAAGTAGTTCCAGCACGTGGATTTCAATCGTCAGTAGATTATAAACAAATTATAGGATTAGGTTCGGCGGTTAAAATCGATTCGATGTTTATTAGCTGGCCTGATAGATCTTATTCAAGATATACAAATCTTTCGGTAGATACAGTATTAGTAATTCAGCAATCTGACGCGAATAAATTTATGCCGGATACTGTTGCAAAAGCCTTAGCGCCTTCTTTACTTTCTCCTGAAAAAAATATTTTTGATAAGCATACAGAAGATGACTATAATGATTTTTATTACGAACGTAATTTGCCCGAAATACTTTCTAAAGAAGGCCCTAAAGCTGCAGTTGGGGATGTAAATGGAGATGGACTTCCTGATATATATATTGGCGGAGCAGCGGGGCAGGCAGGCCAATTATATCTTCAAACCAGTTCGGGAGAGTTTGTAAAAAAATCTGAAAAGATATTTGACGATTACGCCGACTTTGAGGATGTAGCAGTTTCATTTTTTGATTGTGATAATGATGGCGATCTTGACTTACTGGTATGCCCTGGAGGAAATAGCTTTCCGCCCATCAGCAAACAAATGCAGCTACGTCTTTACAAAAACGATGGTAAGGGAAATTTTACTTTAGACGCCGCAGCTTTTCCAAATAATAATTCAAATATTTCTGTTG